>NZ_VOSM01000020.1 GCF_007997015.1 Lujinxingia vulgaris | reverse complement strand
AACTCGGAAGTTAAGCTCTCCAGCGCCGATGGTACTGCGACCGAGAGGTCGTGGGAGAGTAGGTCGCTGCCAACCCTCTATTTAAAAAGCCCGCCCCGTTCTGCGTAAGTAGAGCGGGGCGGGTTTTTTTGTTTTTTGGTCAGGGGAGAGCGGTGGGGATTGGGGGAGAGCGGGAGTTCCGGGAGGAGGGAGCACGTCGGATCACGTTTCAGACCACCTCTTCGCGTGTCTGACACCTGGAGCTCCGCACCCCTTTGGGAGTGCGTTCAGATTTCGATACGCCAGATCTGGGCGTCATCGCCAAAGAGCGTGGCGCCGATCAGGCTTCCATCGGGGCGAGCACGTACCGCGCGCAGCTCCTGCCCGATCCTATGCGACTCGATCGCTTTGCCGCCCTCCAGCTGACCGACATACAACTCCCCGCGGGCATCGGTCGCAAAGAAGCGTTGGTCGTCGGTCACACCGACCGTGGCGAGGGCGTCACGTGCCACCGGTACCTGCCATTGTAGCTCATGCGCCTGCGGGCGCAGGCAGGCCACGGTGCCATCCCATACCCCGACCAGCAGAAGATCTTCGCGGGCGTGCTGATGCAATGCGGAGATCGGCAATGAGAAAGACCACAGCGTGTGGGTGCGTCCCGTACGAAGATCGATTTTGATGAGCTCGCCACGCTCGGTGGCGGCCAGAAGATGGCTTCCCGAGGGATGGAGCTCCATCGCGAGCACCGAGCCGGCAAGGCGCGCGATGGTCTGCGCGCCGCCTCCCGACGGCGTGTAGCGGGTGATGTCCCCGTGAATGTCGGCGGCGTAAAGGTGCGCGTGCGTCAGATCGACCTCCAGGGCCACCACGAGCCGGGGCACGCTGAAGCTCTGCGCGAAGCCCTGTCCGCTGATGCCCAACAGGTGTACGCGCATCAGATGGTCGGCCAACACCACCCCGAGCGCTCCCCGATCGATGGCAGCAGCCGTGATGGAGGGCATGGGCGCCGTCGCAAATGGCAGGCCGACGCTGATGAGCTGCGCCATGTCCACGTCGCTTCGTTCGGTCCACTGCGGCAGGGCCTCGGCTTCCGTGATCAGCGAGTAGTCCTGGGCGAGCTCATTGGAGGTTCGCTCCGCCAATGAGACGAACTCGCCAAGGGTGGGTTCGGTAAGTTGTGTCGGTTCGTCCCGAGAAAGCTCCACCACCGTCTCGGCATCCGCCGGCAAAGACTCGCCGAAGTGAGGGAGTGGCAACCCGTCGAGGAACGCGCTCAGGTCCTGATAGACCTTCCAGAAGTCCTCGGGGCGCTCGCCAGGCTCTCTGGCGAGCATATGTTGGAGGAGGTTGTCGAGGCTCTTCGGGATGTTGCGTCCCGGCGCGGTGCTGACCGCGGAGGGGCGAGGTGCTTCGACGTGCGCTTCCATCACGCGCAGGGCGTTGGCGTAGGGAAAAGGAGGCTGCCCGGTGAGCATATGGAAGAAGACACATCCCAGGCTGTAGATGTCGCTGCGGTGGTCGGGCTGGCGCGACTCGGTGCATTGCTCGGGGGAGGCGTAGAGAGGCGTGCCGTGAAAGCCGTAGGTGCTCTCACCACTGCCGGCTACATGGGCCACGCCGAAGTCGAGCACCCGCGCGAAGAGTCCGGTGGCCGGGAGCGCCTCGATCATGATGTTTTCGGGCTTGATGTCCCGGTGGACGATGCCCTGCTGGTGGGCCTCATGAAGTCCGTCGGCGATCTGGCGCGTGATCTCCACCGCCTCGCGCAGGGTGAGCGCCTGGTCCTGGCGCAGGCGATCTTCGAGGGTCTGGCCGTCGAGGTAGTCCATGACCATCCCCAGGATCGTGTCACTGAGGTGAATGAACTCATAGACGTTGACGACATGCGGGTTGCTGATGCGGCTGAGCGCGTCGACTTCGCGCTCGAAGCTGCGCAGCATCTCCCGTTGCACCTCCTCGCTGTCACCGTAGCGCCGCGTATCGACGACCTTGATGGCGAACTGGCGCGAGACCCGCACGCTGCGCGCGCGGTAGACATGGCCCGAGGCCCCCGATCCTAAAAAGCGATCGACGAAGTAGCGTCCGTCGATGATGCGACCCAGGTAGGCGTAGGGGCTGGCGTGAACGGACGTCCAGCCGTCCTGCGGTCGGGCAGCGCCGCATTCGGCGCAACGCTCCGAGAGCTGCTCGACGAGCGTGGAGCAGCTCTCGCAATAATGGGTCAGGTCAGACGTTCGCAGCGGCGCGCGGACCACAGGGTCCCCCTTGGGGTGTTTCAGCGATTGATGATGCGCTCTTCGCCGCCGGGCTTCAGATCGACGTAGAAGGTCTTGTTGAGGTTGAACTCGGGGTTCACCAGCACGATCTTATGGGTGCCCGCCGGCAGACGATGGTTCATCAGCGGGGTGTAATTGCCGGTGTCCACGTCATTGATGTAGATGCGCGCCGCCGGGCGCGAGGCGATCGAGACGGTGCCGGTGCCGGTGTTTGCCGGTTGGGCGGCAGGCTCTTCGCGACGGGTGGTAGTCTCACGCGCGGGCTCCGCGCGGGCGGTCTCGGTGCGGCTGGAGCCCGACGATGCGGAGGAGCCGGTCGAGCCGGTCGACGAGCCGGTGCGGTCGGGGACGCGCGCCGCAGAGGCGGGGCGGGCGTCAGCGACGGCCGGTTCCGACTCGGTGCGCTCAAGCTCGGCGTTGAGCGTGGCTTCGGCCTCGGTGCCCGGCTCAAAGGTGCCTTCCCAGTCGTCGTAGCCGCGACGCGAGATCACGACGCGGTAGTTGCGCGAGGCATCGAGATCGCTGGCGGTCTCCGGGGTGCGACCGCGGGCAACGCGCTCGCTGCCCTCGGCGGTGTAGATCGTAAAGTCCGCGCGGCTCGGGTCGCTGGTCACGCGAAGATCGATCTTCGCCGGACGAAGCGCCACGCTATGCTCGGCGACCTGGTCGAGGGTGACTTCGAGCTCTTCTTCGGCCTCAAAATGCTCATCCAGGGTCACGCGCAGCGTGTAGGATCCCGGCGCCAGGTCGCGGATCTCGACCGGGGTGGTGCCTTCAATTTCCTCATCGCCAACAAAGACTTTTGCGCCCTCGGGGGTGCTGGCGACGTTGAAGCCGGTGTTGGAGTAATCGAGCGGCGTGAGCTCTTCGGCCAGACGCGTGGGCTCGCCGGCGACGAGTGTGGCTTCGGTCTCATAGCGTTTGAAGCCATCGCGTTCCACGGCCACGGTGTAGGTGCCGGCTTCGCCCTCCCATTCATAGGGGGTGGGGCCCTCGTGCACGAGCTGACCGTCGACGTAGATGCGCACGGGCTCTTCGCCAAAGGCGAACATCACTGGCGAGGTGGTGTCGCGGGTCATCCAGACGGCGCCCAGGCCCAGCGCGATCACCAGCAGCGCGACCAGGGCGACGACGCCCAGGTTGGCGCCGCCTTTTTTGCGTTTTTTGCGGGTGGTCGAGGGCATCGCCACCGCGCCCGGGACGGTGTTGTGGGCGTCGCGACGACGCTCCACCGCCGGCATCTGCGAGGTGACCGGTGCGCCGCGCCGAGGTTCAATGTCGAGGTCCAGGTCGAGCTCTTCGCCCGGCCGTGAGTTGTGGCGGCGCGGGCTCTGGCCCAGGTCCAGGTTCATGTCCCAGCGCTCAAACTCGCGGGTCGATGCCTCTTCGCTGACCGCTGCGTGTGCGCCGGAGACGTGAATCTGGGTGGAGCTCTCGTCGATGACCTCGATGCTCTCGTCGGCGTAGACGATGTCGGCATCATCGACGATGGCGATGGCGTCTTCGCGGCCGAAGATCTGGGTCTCCATCTCTTCGTCGCCCCAGCTCAGGTCGGCGGCCGGGCGGCGAGGGGCGCGGTTGCGCGGGGCTTCCTCGATGGGTTTGAGGTTGAGCGAGCGGTAATACTCGGTCTTTTTGTTCTCAAACTCGATGTCCGCGCTGAAGGCTTCCTTCATGTACGCGGCCAGATCTTTGTTGGTGTAGTAGTAGCCCTGGTCGCGCATAAAGCGCTCGATCGCCTCGCCGAACTCATAGGCGGTCTGGAAGCGCTCCTCGGGGTTGCCGCTGAGCGCGCGCAGCACGATGTCTTCGAGCGCCTTGGGGATGTGCGGGTTGTAGAGCGAGGGCGGGCTCATCTCCACGCGGCGGATCTTCTCGAGCGTCTCAAAGTCGCTCTCGCCAGTGAAGAGGCGCTCTAAGGTGAGCAGCTCGTAGAGGACCACGCCCATGCTGAAGATGTCGCTGCGGTGATCGACGTGCAGGCCGCGCACCTGCTCCGGGCTCATGTAGCTGAACTTGCCCTTGATCATCCCGTTATGGGTGTGGCTGGTCTTGCCCTGGGCTTTGGCGATGCCAAAGTCGATGATCTTCACCTCCCCTTCAAAGGAGGTCAGGATGTTCTGCGGGGAGATGTCGCGGTGGATGATCTCGAGGTGGTTGCCCTGGGGGTCGTTCTTCTCGTGGGCGTAGCCCAGGCCTTCGCAGACCTTCATCATGATGTAGCAGACGCGCGGGATGGAGATCTTTTCGCCGATGCGGCGGGCGCGCTCGTACTGGGTCTTGAGATCTTTGCCGCTGATGTACTCCAGGGCGATGAAGTAGGAGCCATCGACCTGTCCCAGATCGAAGATCTGGGCGATGTTGGGGTGGGTGAGCTGCACGGCGATCTTGGCCTCATCGATGAACATCTCGATGAAGCCCTTATCCTCGGCGATATTGGGCAGGATCTGCTTGATCGCCAGCATGCGTTCAAAGCCCTCGACGCCGAAGGCTTTTGCTTTAAACACCTCGGCCATACCCCCGACGTTGATGCGTTCGAGGAGGTAGTATTTGCCGAAGGGGACGGGTTTTGGAAGGATTCCCGGTTCGCTCATGAGCCCAAAGATCCGGTGCCAGGGCGCGCGGCGCGTTTCAAGGTGAGGCGCGGGCGCGATTAAGGGGTGCGTTGGCTGCAGGGGGCGGGCGACCGTGCCCGTCGAGAGAGGTGGCGAGCGCCTGCTCGCCAGGGGCGCGTTGATGCGCCCGGAAAAGATGCCAACTTCGCGCTGAATCGTAGAAAATTGGCGGTGAACTTGTCAACGTCGACTACCCCGGCGGCCCGGGTGACTTGACGGGCGGGCGAGTCGCGCCGACGGTTGCTCGGCGCGCGAGGGCGCGAGTGAGCTCAAAGGTCAAAGTGGTAAGTTGAGGTGGGCATGAAGGTGGATCTTCGGCAGATGGTCGGATGTTGGGTGATGTGTGCGGCGCTGGGGTGGAGCACGGGGGGGTGGGCGCAGGCTGAGGCGGTCGAGGAGGCCGCGCCAGAGCTTGAGCGAGAGGAGGCGTTGCGGGCTGGCGAGGAGGTGGGCCAGGAGGTTGTCGCCCGGGTTGAAGACGCAGAAGATCCGCGCCCCTCACAGCTCACGCTGGTGCTCACCGGCAACACCGAAGGGGATCTGGCGCGGGTGGATTGCCGGGAGCCGGCCGAGGTGCGCGCGTACTATCGGGCGCGTCAGGTGGGCTATGTGCGCACGCTTGGCGAACTTTCGTTGGGCGGGAGGTTGCCCGCGCCGGTGGTGCTCAGCGCCGGCGACGCGATGTATCCCGGGCCCTTAAGTCGCTACTTGATGCGCAGCGGGGAGGAGGGGGCGCGCAACCTGGTCGATCTACTCAACGCCGTGCCGGTGGACGCGCAGTCTCTCGGAAACCGCGAGCTCAGCGCGCCGCGCGGTGAGCTCATTGAGGTGATGCGGGCGGCAAAAGAGCGCGGGCTGGATCTTCAGGCGGCCAACCTGCGCTGCGAGAACTTCGGCGGGGCCGAAGCCATCTGTGAGACCACCGGCGGGCTTGTGGGGCCGCATTTCAAAGTCGTGGAGCGGGGCGGGGTGCGCGTGGCCGTCGCCTCGCTGCTTGCGCCTCACCTGCTGGAGTCGTTGACCGAGGTGCAGCGTCAGGGGCTGGCGCTGGCCGAGCCGGCCGCGGTGTTGCCGGAGCTCATCAAAGCGATGCGCGCCGAGGCCGATCTCACCGTGGTGCAGTACCACGCCCGGGAGGCCGACGCGCTCTCCGGAGCCTATGCGTTGGCCAGCCAGATCGAGGGCATCGACCTGATGGTGGCAAGCCACCTCTTCGATGAAGGCGATCTTCGCGAGGGGCGCCCCGGGATGGTGCGGGCCGAGACGACCGGCACGCCGATTGTCTCGGCTGACAGCGGGGCGTTTCATGTGCACACCGTCGAGCTGGGCCTGCGCTACGGCACCGGCAGTCCCCGTGTTGGCGAGGTGCGGCCGCGGCGAGTCGATGTGAGCGAGATGCCGGAAGACCGCATCACGCGCGAAGTTCTGGAGGTTGTGGCCGACGCCTATTGTGAGGATTGGGGGCAGCCGCTGGCCGCAGACGCCGGGCTTGCGGGGCCTTTTGAAGCGCGCGATCTGCAGACTTTCATCATGAACGTGATGCGCTTTAGCGTGGGCGCGGAGGTGGCGTTGATCAATGCCGGGGCGTTTCGGGATCGGGGGCAGTTTCCGCTCACCGGGGAGCTGAGCCTGGCCGATGTCTACAGCGCGCTGCCCTTTGATAATGATGTGGTCGTGGCGCAGATGGAGGGGCGGGCGCTCAAGCGCATTGCGACACAGCAGGGTGGGAAGTTGCGCGCCGCGGGGCTGGTGCTCGATGGCGAGGAGGTTCGCGTCAACGGCCGCGCAGTCAGCGATGATCGTCTTTACCCGGTCGTGCTCAACGATTACCTGGCCGCCGGCGGCGACGGGGTGATTGAGGCCGACGAGCTCAAGTCCGCGCGGATCTATGAGCCGGACTGGGCCGCCGGCTCCCCGAGCATCGCGGAGCTTGTGGTGCGCTACGTCGACACGCGCTCCAACGCCGGTGGGACCGCTGGAGAGGGCGATCTGTCGAGTACCGGGCTCTCGCCAGTGAGGAGCTTTCCCGATCTTCATCGCCAGTTTTTGTGGACCTACACCGGTTCGATCAACGCCTCGTACAATCAGGTCAGCGTGGTCAATCCGCTGGTGGGCGGGGCGGCAGGCTATGAGCAGAGCCAGCTGACGGTGGCCTCCACCGACCAGGTCAACCTGGAGGGGCGCGTGGGCGCGCGGGCCGACAGCCGCAATCACGGCTGGGATAGCGATCTTCTCCTGCAATACGCCACCGCTCGCCTGGCCGACACCGAGGGAGCGACCTTTGAGGAGACTCGTGATCTTCTGCGTCTGCGCAGCCAGTACCGAAATCTGGCGCTGCGCTCCACCCTGGGAGGGCGCTGGTACGTGCCCGGCCCGCTCGCTGAGCTGCAGGTGGAGTCGGAGTTTGACCGCCCGGAGACGCGCGCCTGGCACCGGGTCGATGTGCGCGGCATCCTCGGTTTCTCGTTTAAGCTGGCCGAGGCGCTCGATCTGAAGCTCGGTGTGAACATGCGCCGCGACATCAACGAGCCAAACGGGGAGGCCAGCTGGGGTCTTAACACCGGCTACACGCTGCGGCGCATCGATCTGCTTGATGTGCTCGGGCGCCCGGTGCAGCTGGAGAGCGAGCTTGAGTACTTCTACAACGGCATCGCCCGCGAGAATGTGCATGAGCTGCGCAGCGCCAACCGCCTCTTCTTTGCGGTCTTCGATCAGTTCTTCTTTACGGCCTCCTTTAACGCCTACCTCTATCAGAGCGGGGCGGTGGGGGAGCCGGGCACGAACACTGAGCTGACCCTGGGGCTGAACTACCAGTGGGGGACGACCCACCAGAGTTTTTGACCGATCGATGTGCACAGGATCGAGGATTGTGCGTGGTTGTCAGGGGAGGGCAGTGAGACGTGTTGCGCCTTTGGTGCGGCTTTAAGTTGTTGATTTGCAATGTCTTTTGGGTTGATTGGGCGGCCGGGGCTGGCGATGCGTTGCAGTCGCGCGTTTGGGGAGGCTGTGCTAGATCAGGGGCGTTGCAGCCTGGTGTTGAGATGATGTCTCTGTGCTTGAAATGGATCGGAGGTAGCGATGATGACGCGTAACGATCGGGTAGAAACGAAACGGGTGCTCTCGGTGATGCTGGCGGGCTGTGCGCTGGTGATGGCCAGCGCCGGGGTGGCCTCGGCTCAGGATCCCGCGCAGAAGCTGCAGGGCAATAGCGTGGGGGTGATGGCCGGCTATGACTTCGATCGGGAGTTTCCGCTGCTGGGGCTCGACGGGCGTTTCACCTTTGCGGTGGCGCCTCAGGTGGCGATCTCGGTGAACCCGGCGTTGAGTTATTTCTTTACGGGGAGCTCCGAGTTTTTCGGGGCGCGCTCGGAGACCACGCTTCTGCAGTTTGACGTCAACGCGCTGGCGCATCTGGCGCTCGACGCGGTCGTCACGCCTTATCTGGGCGGTGGTCTGGCGATCATTTACGCCGACTCGCGCGTTGTGGACAGCAGCGGCGATGTGATCGCCTCCGAAGATGATACGGCCGCCGCGGGCAACCTTCTGGTGGGTGCCACCTTTGATACGGGCAGCGAGCTTGTGCCCTACCTTCAGGGGCGGCTGACCTTTGACGAAGCGTCGGTTTTCAGCGTGATGGTCGGTTTGAACTACGGGTTTTAGGCGCGTCGGGCCGTCGGCGCTCGCCAGTGAGGAGGCCCCCGGGGCTCCGAGCTGGCGAGGTGTGGTGCTGCGGCCGCGCAAGTGCAGGATGGCGTGAGTCAACATCATGATGAGACTCCCCCGCGACTGGGGCCCTTTGAGCTCGGCGAGCTCGTGGGTACCGGCGGGATGGGGCAGGTCTGGCGAGCGCGCCATGTGGGCGAGGGGCGCGAGGTCGCGATCAAGGTGATGCGCCGCGCGCAGCTCGACACGCAGCGTTTTCAAGAGGCGTTTCAGCGCGAGGTGCGCGCGGTGGCGCGGCTTAACCACCCCGGGGTGGTGCGGGTGTTTGACTCGGGGGAGGTGCCCGCCGGGCTGGAGCGAAGCTCCGGGGGGCGGCTGGTCGAGGGCAGCGCCTATCTGGCGATGGACCTGGCGGTGGGGACGCTGGAGCGCACCGATCTTTCGCAATTTGGCTGGGAGCGCCGCCGGGCGATCCTCATCGCCCTGCTCGATGCGCTGGCGCATGCGCATGCGCGCGGGGTGATTCATCGCGACTTAAAGCCGGCCAACGTGCTGTGGGTGCCCGACGCCGGAGGGCGGCCTCGGCTGAAGCTCTCGGATTTTGGGCTTGCGTTTGCGCTCCACGATGATGCGCCGACCCGGCGCGGGGTGCGCGAGCGGCGCGTGGCGGGCACGCCGCGTTTTATGGCACCGGAGCAGATCACCGGGCGCTGGCGCGACCAGGGGCCCTGGACCGATCTTTATGCGCTGGGGTGTCTGGCCTACGGGCTGCTCGGCCAGCCGGCCTTCGGGGGCGCGCGCGCCGAGGATGTGTTGCGCGATCAGCTCCAGAAACCCCATCCGCCGCTGGAGCCCTCGGTGGAGGTGCCCCCGGGGTTGCAGACCTGGCTCGACGGGCTGCTGGCCAAGAAGCCCACGCGGCGCTATCAGCGCGCCGCCGACGCGGCCCACGATCTGCGACAGCTGCGCCTGGAGAGCCCCGCGCCGCCGGAGGCAAACGCGGGTGACGACCCCGAAAGGGCCAGGTTTTATGCGGCCGAGGAGGGGGCCTCCCGAGAAGTTATCACGCTGGCCTTGCCCGCCGCTGGCGAGCCCACGCTGCATCTGGAGCGAGGCCACCGTGGCGAGGGTGGCGAGAAGATGAACAGGGAGGAGGGCGCCGAGATGTGGGCGCGGCCGGCCAGCGACTTGCACCCGGCGCCGCCTCCCCACACCTGGCAGACACCTCGCAACGACCCGAGCGATGGGCAGCTTCTGGGGGTGGGGCTGGGGCTCTTCGGCCTGCGCTCGCTTCCGCTGGTCGGACGTCAGGGGGAGCGCCAGCAGCTCTGGCAGGCGCTGCTCGACGTGCACCGAAGCGGGCGTCCTCGCCTCGCGCTTGTGCGCGGGGAGGTCGGCGTGGGCGCCAGCCGGCTGGCGCAGTGGCTGGCCGAGCGCGCTCATGAGACCGGCGCGGCCGAGGTGTTGCAGGCCTCACACAGCCCCACCGGCGGGCCGGCCGACGGGGTGGCGCGCATGATGGGAAGTTACCTGCGCTGCACCGGCCTCTCCCGTGATGAGATCGGGCTTCGGGTGGGGCAGCTTTTTGAGGATAGGGCTGCGCCGGGCTTGATGGCCCGCAACCTTGAGGTGGCCAGCGCGCACGATCAGGTCGAACTCACTGAGCTGCTCTCCCCGGCCTGCGACCCGGACTTTCGGGAAGATGTGTTCACGCTGCGGCTGGTACGCCCGAGCGAGCGTCATATGACCTGGCGTCGGCTTCTGGAGCGCATCACCGCGCGGCGCCCCGCCCTGCTGGTGCTCGACGATGTGCAGTGGGGAAGCGCCACGCTGAGCTTTGTGCGCCACCTGCTCAATGAGAAGGCGCACGGCCGCCTCCCGGTGCTGATTGTGGCCACGTTGCGCGAGAGCGAGGAGGCGCGCGCCCGACCGATTGGCGAGCAGTTGCGCGATCTTCTGCGCTTTGAGCGCGCCTGGCAGCTCGGGCTCGGACCGCTGGGGCTGGCCGATCATGAGCGTCTGATTGAGGAGATGCTCGGGCTGGAGCGAGGGCTCGCCAGGCAGGTCGCCGAGCGCACCGCCGGAAACCCCCTCTTTGCGCTGCAGCTGGTGGGTGATTGGGTGGAGCGCGGTGTGCTGGAGGTTGGGCCCCGCGGCTTTGAGCTGCGGGCGGGGGCGGGCTCCGAGCTTCCCGATGATATCCATCAGGTGCTCCGCCAGCGTGTCGATGAGCTGGTGGGCGTGGCGGCGATCGCCGCGCATCAGCTGGAGGGGCCGGCCGGAAGACTCAGCGGCAGCGAGCGCGCGCGCCGCGCCCTGGAGCTGGCCGCGGCGCTGGGGCGCGATGTGGACGCGCGCGAATGGCAACGCGCCAGTGAGCTTGCCGAGTGTGTGCCGCCGCCGGCCCTGCTCGGGTTGATGGAGGTGCGCCACCTCATTGAGCGAAACCCCACCGGGTGGAGTTTTGGGCACGGCGCGCTGCGCGAGACCCTTGAGAAGTTGGCCCGGGATGCGGGTCGCTGGCACTCCCACCACCGCGCAGCGGCGGCGATGCTGGCCGATGCGGGGGCCCACCCCGGCGCTCCGGCTGCACGGCGAGGGTATCACCTGCTCGAAGCCGGGTTGGCCGAAGAGGCGCTTGAGCCGCTGTGGCAGGGCGCCCATCATCACGTCGAGACCCTCGGGTTGCACGAGGGCCTGAAGATCGCCGAACGCTTTGAGCGCGCGCTGCGGCTGGCCGAGGTCGGCGCCGACGACCCCCGGTGGGCCGAGCTCTGGATGTTGCGCGCACTCGCCCACCTGCGCCTTGGCGAGATGGATGCGGTCGCCGTCGCTCTGGAGCGCGCGCACGTCTTCGTCGAGACCCTGGAGGCCGCGCAGCACCCCGGCGCCCGGCGCCAGCGCGCCGAGCACACGTATCTGAGCGGCGTGCTCTCTCAGCTCACCGGCGACCCGCGCCGGGGCCGTGAGCTTGCGGCGCAATCCGCCTCCATGTTTGAAGCCGTAAACCACCTCGACGGGCTCGCCCGCGCCCTCTACCTGCAGGCCGAGACGATGTGCTGGCTCGGCGAAGACGCCCTCGCGCTACCCATCTACGGGCGCGCCGAGGCGATCTTCGAGTCGCTGGGCGATGTGCGCGGCGTGACCAAATCGAAGATGGGCGTGGGCAATCTGGAGATGCGCCACGGCGACGCCGCCCGCGGCGAAGCTTTGATCGAAGAGGCCATCGCCGCCTTTCAAGAGCAGGGCGACACCTACGCCACCGCCATGGGCTACAGCAACCTCGGCGAGGGCCTGCGGGCGCGTGGTAAGCCCGGGCGGGCGCTGGAGCTCTGCGAGCAGGGCCTGGAGATGATGCGCCGCGCCGGGCTCTTTGAGGCGTCGATTGAGCTCAACCTCTGCTGCGCGGCGCTGGCGCTGGGCGATATGGAGCGCGCCGCCCGCGCGCTCAAAGAGTTGCAACCCCGCGTGATCGACATGGGCAGCGAGGGCCTGCTCGGGGTGGTCTACGCCAGCTGGCTTCCGATCTACGCCTCGCGCGGCCAGTGGACGCGCTGGGCCCGCAGCGCCGAGAAGGCTCGCACGCATCTCGAGCGCCAGCCCATCCATGACGCCGACCTGGCCTGGACCTTTGAGCTGGCCGCGGCCCTCGCGCGTCGCGCCGACCGGCTCACCGAGGCCCGCCAGGCGCTGCGCAGCGCCATCGCGCAGCATCGCGCCCTGGGGGCCACCGGCGATCTTCAGCGCGCCGAAGCGCTCCTGCTCACGCTACGCGACCAGGCGCCATGAACCCCCGACCTGCGTCTTTGTCGGGCGGGCCAGGCTCAGGCCACGTCGCGCATCTCAAACTCCCGCAGGATCTTCTCGGCCTTGGCGTCGCTGACCCGGTTGATAAGCCGCTGGGCCTCGTGGTTATCGCGAACGGTCTTGGAGAGCGTAAACGCCGAGCCCAGCGTAAAGAGCACGCCCATCAGCAAAAAGCCCTTCATCCACAGGTCCACCGGCAGGTAGGCGATGCCGGTAACGGTGATCGTCGACGCCAGCAGAAAGGACGCCCAGACCTGAAAGATCCACGCGTTGGTGTCTTTTTGAATCGTCGGATGTTCCATGGTGTGCTCCTCGCGCATCGGTTGAATCCGTGGCTGTGTGGGGGCGAAGCCGATTGCGTTCGCCACATATCCCTTCCGTAGAGCACACCCCGTGCCATGGTTTTTAATCAGGGGAGGTGTGGATGTTAAGGTGTTGATTTTTAAGGTATTTTTGTTGCCAAAAAAAGGTTCGGTTTGCACGCGCAGTTGCCGCGCTTTTGTCGGGGCGAGGTCGGGTGGTATACATAAAATGAACAAAAGAAGTTCATTTTATGTAGGAGCCGAAGATGCTGAGTACGGATGCCCGCGCCTTCTTTCGCGAGGTGGCCGCCGCCGCCTTTGCCAACCCTTTCTCGGAGGAGCGCGCGCGTCGCGATCGGCGCCTTGCTGCAACGCTCTCCCGGGCTCGCCAGGCCGATCAGGAGGCGACCTCTTCAGACGATGCGCCCAACCCCGAGATCGACGCGGCTCTGAGCGCGGTGCGCGCCGAGCTCGACCGCCTCTGGCCCCTCGACCTCACCACGCTCGAAGGCGAAGACCGCCACCTGGTGGAGGTGGCGCTGCTCTTTGATACCTTCCACGTCTTTGTGCCCGAGTTCGACGACCTGGTCGTGCGCCAGCTGGAGGCGGGCAGCCGCCCGGTCAAAGCGGCCTTCGGCCTCGATGTTGCGCGCCGGCTGACCGAGCGGGGCATGAGCGCGGAGCGCGCCGCGCGTTTTGTGGGCATCTTTTTCCAGATGCGCCGCGCCTTCTTTATGGCCAGGGAGCGGCTTAAGGGGCAGTCCCCCTCGATGCAGCGGCTGCGCGCGCGGCTGTGGCAGGCGATCTTCACCGAAGACCTGGCGCGTTATGAGGCGCAGCTGTGGGATCGCATGGAGGATTTTTCGATCTTCCTCATCGGCCCCACCGGCAGCGGCAAGGGGGCAGCGGCCTCGGTGCTGGGCGCGTCCAGCTGGATTCCTTTTGACGATCAGGCCGGGCGATTCTCGCTGAGTTTTACCGACCTCTTTGTGCCCTTAAACCTCTCGCAGTTTCCCGAGACGCTGATCGAGTCGGAGCTTTTCGGCCATAAAAAGGGTGCGTTTACCGGCGCCATTGACGCTCACGAGGGCGTGTTCGGCCGTTGCCCGCGCCACGGGGTGATCTTCCTCGATGAGATTGGCGAGACGAGCCTCCCCACCCAGATCAAACTTCTGCGCGTGTTGCAGGAGCGCGTCTTTATGCCGGTGGGCGGTCACGAGGAGCAGCGCTTTGAGGGGCGAGTGATCGCCGCGACCAACCGCGACATCGGCCGCGCGCGTGAGGATGGGAGGTTTCGCGACGACTTTTATTATCGGCTCTGCTCCGATGTGATCGAAGTCCCCTCGCTTTCCGAACGCCTGAGCGAGGCGCCTGCCGAGCTCGAAGAGCTTGTGGCGCATAGCGTGGCGCGCATCCTCGGCCAGCCCGATGAGGCGCTCTCTGACGAGGTCGTCGCCTCCCTCAACGCGAGCCTTCCTGCTGACTACGCCTGGCCGGGCAACGTGCGGGAGCTGGAGCAGGCGGTGCGCCGCGTGCTCCTGGGCGCGCCTTATACGGGCGATCTTCGGCAGGCAGCCCCCGCAGCGCCGGAGCTCAGCCTGGTCGCAGCGGAGCTCGGCGCGCGCATCGACGCCGGGGAGCTGACGATGCGCGAGCTTCAGCAGGCCTACTGCCGGCTGCTCTACGCGCGCAGCGGCACCTACGAGGAGGTGGCGCGCCAGGCCGAGATCGACCGCCGCACGGCCCGTCGCTACATTGAAGAGGAGCTTTAAACCACCGCGACTTCACATCATCTACAAGGAGGCTCTCGTTATGAGCATGTTCAAACCCGAATCGTACCCTTCGCTCTCTCCTTACCTCATCGTCGGCGACGCGCGGGAGGTGGGGCGTTTTCTGGAGGCCGTCTTCGGCGCCACCGTCCTGCGCGAGCACACCCGAGACGACGGCTCGGTGATGCATGTGGAGTACCGCATCGACGATAGCGTCGTGATGATGGGCGAGGCGCAGGGCGAATGGGAATCCCAGCCCGCGCACCTGCACGTGTATGTGGCCGACGCGATGGCGACCTACGAGCGGGCGCTGGCCGCGGGCGCCGAGGGCGTGCAGGCCCCCGCGAAGAAGCCCGACGGTGATGTGCGCGGCGGCTTCAAAGGCCCTGCTGGAAACACCTGGTGGGTGGCCACAGAACAACGCTGAGCGACCCGGGGTCGGCGCGCGGCGATCGTTGCTCCGGGGTAACTTGAGCGCAGGCGTTGTCTCTAAGTCATTGATCTTTCGGCGCTTTCTGTGGGCCGAGGGTTGAGCCATCGGGGGAGGGTTGCGACACATGCGTCGGCCGGCCTGATGCTGTATAAGCCTGCCAGCCTCACCCCGGCGCGCGTTGCTCGCCGGCGTTCCACCCCCTCACCACCTTCCCACCTGCTGAGATGACCATGGCCACCACCCACTCCTTTTTTGCCACCTGCCCCAAACACCTGGAGCTGCTCCTCGAAGAGGAGCTCAAAGGGCTGGGGGCCCGAAAGGTGCGCCAGACCGTCAGCGGTGTGTTTTTTGAGGGGCCGATTGAGGTGGGCTACCGCGCGGTGATGTGGAGCCGGCTGGCCAACACGGTGCTCTTGCAGCTTAAGAGCTTTCGCGCGCCGAGCCCCGAGGCGCTCTACGAGGGCGTGCGCACCATCGCCTGGGATGAGCACCTCTCGGTCGACGGCACGCTGGCGGTGAACTTCACCTCGCGCAACTCCGAGATCACGCACACGAAGTTCGGGGCGCTCAAGGTCAAAGACGCCGTCGTCGATCAGTTTCGCGACAGCTTCGGGCGCCGACCCTCGGTCGATCTTCGCCAGCCCGACGTGAAGATCAACTGCCACATCGACCGCGATGAGGCCACGATCAGCATCGACCTGGCCGGCGAGAGCCTGCATAAGCGCTCGTACCGGGCGGATTCGGGGACTGCGCCGCTGAAAGAGAACGTGGCCGCCGCCGTCTTGATCCGCGCCGGCTGGCCCGAGCTCGCGAAAGAGGGCGCGCCCCTTTTTGACCCGATGTGCGGGTCGGGCACCCTTCTGATCGAAGGCGCGCTGATGGCTGCCGACTGCGCCCCGGGCCTTGTGCGCGATAGCTTTGGCTTCGACAGCTGGCTTCAGCACGACGAGCTCGTCTGGGCCAAAATCCTGGCCGAAGCCCAGGAGCGCTTTGAGATCGGTCGCCCGAAACTCGGCACCTATGTGGGCACCGACATCGACGGTTCCATCCTGCGCACCGCCCGCGCCAACACCGAGAAAGCCGGGCTCGACGCCATCATCCGCTACTCGCGCCGCCCGGTCACCGAGATTGCTCCGCCCATGCTTGCGACGCGCCCCGGCCTGGTGGTCACGAACGCGCCTTATGGCGAGCGCCTGGGTGGCGATGGCGAAGCCGAGCAGACCCACCGCGAGCTTGGCGAGTCGCTCAAGGGCCGTTTTGGCGGCTGGCAGGCCTCGGTGCTCACGGGCTCCAAAGAGCTGGGCTTTAAACTCGGTGTGCGCGCCGATAAAGTGTACTCGATCTACAACGGCGCGCTCGAATGCGTGCTCCTGAATTTTTCGTTGCGGGAGCGTCGCTGAGCGAAGTTCGCCAGCGTGCGTCGCATGTGGCTTTGTCGGAAAGTGCTTATTTCTCAATGGGTTGGGTCGGGTTCTCGGGAGGCGGTATGTGGAGCAACGCGCAGGTAAAGAAGGTGGCAGTGGGGCTTGCGGCGGCGGGCGCGCTGGGGCTCTCGACGGTGAGCATCGCCTGGGCTTGCTCCATCGGTTTGAACCAGGAGCCGATGGTGTTTCTGGAGGAAGAGCCCACCGAGCCCGTCGATCTGCCGCCGGCGGTGACGCTGCAAGTAGAAAGCATCAAGCGCTCTGAGACCCCGCGGCGCGAGGGCTGCAGCGAGGTGGCCACAAGCTGCGACGACACCGCCTTTCTGACGCTCTCGGTCGAAGGCTATGATCGGGATGCCGGCGGGCTTCGCTTTGCGATCGAGGGCGAACACCCCGGCTCGCTTTTGCTTCCCGAGTTTCCGCTCGTGCTCACCGGTGAGGAAGATGAGGTCACCTTTATCTGGAGTGACCTCGATACGATGTACGAGCCGATTGACGCCGAGATCACCGCCACCTGGGTCGACGCATGGGGCCGAGATGGCGAGACGAGCGCGCCGGTGCAGGTGCGCAACGAAGGCGCCGAGGGCGGCGGCTGCGCGGTGGCCGGTGGCGCCGGCTCCACCGGCGCGCTGGTGCTCGCCGCGGCGATGAGCCTGATGCTGGTCAGCCGCCGGCGTCGCCTCGCTATGTAATGCCAGAGAACCTTCAGGGGGATCCGCCTTTCGTGGGGGATCGGCGTACTTTTTTGCGATGATTCGCAAAAAAGTGAGTCGCATGGCTGCGCGCTAAGTGTCTGAAACTACTGCAGAAACGATCAGCCGCAACGCTTCGCCACCCCAGAAAACACACAAACCCTCTTTACTCGCCGCGCCGCTTTGGGCATCGTCGGGACACGTCGTACACATCGGATGCGCAAACGCGCGACACTCTTTGCTCGATAGTTCAGGGGGCGAAGTCTTCTGCCGTACTCCCTGCCTTGAGGCCGCGTTGCGCGCGCCGCGATGTGCCCGACATCCGACCCAAACAACCGCCGGCGGCTTTAAACCGCCGGCACCGGGAGCGCCGTAGGCCACTGGAAGTGTGTTGTCGTTGGCCCTGAATCCTGGCTCGACTCAGGAGGTAGGGATGCAAAAGTACATGAAGGGATGGACGATCTGGATCGCGCTTGTCGCCATGATGTCGATGGCCGCGAGCGGGTGCGGGGATACGCCGACCGAGGACTCGCCAGTGAATAATGTGGGCGGGGATACGGGGAATGAGGATACGGGCGACGAAGACGCCGGAGAGCCGGGGGATATAGAGGATGATGATTCTGAAGACGATCCGGTCTGCGAGCCGAATGTCTGCGGTGCAGACGAGTGCGGGATGGTCGACAACGGCTGTGGCGAGCAGATGGATTGTGGGGAGTGTGAGGAGGTTTGCGAGCCGACGGTGACCGAGTGCCCGGCCAACAGCTGTGGTCTGATCGATAACGGGTGTGGGGAGTCGATATTCTGCGGGGAGTGCAATTGTCTGGATGGCGTTCCTGCCGAGGAGACATGTGGTGTTTGCGGCCTGGGTGTGCGGGTTTGTGGTGAAGGGGAAAACGGTCCGGGAACGTGTGACATGCCCGATGTTGAAAACATAACGGACGATGTTTGTGATTCCATTGTTTATTTCGATGCTCAAGGGAATTCTGGAAGTGGTACTAAGGCGGCTCCTTATCATGACTTTACTACGGCATTGGAAGTTGCGACGGGGCGAAATGTCCAAACACTTGTTATGGCCGCTACTCCAGAAGATGCTCCGATTGAGGCGCGTCTACTAATTAATAGTGGTATCCAAATTCTCGGAGGGTATCGTGCTGACGGATGGGTTCGTCAACCTGCAGGTCGTACACACATACATTATCCTGAAGGTAGGGGTATCGAAGTAAATACTATGTCGGTATATAATGTGCAGGAACGGGTGTATGTCGACAGTCTGGTGTTTTCATCAGGAGCCAATTTTACAAAAAGCGGTTCAATGGTGGGGGTATCTATTGTTGATGGAAGCAATGTTGTGCTGCATCGGGTGGAGGCGCGTCCGGGGCCAGGTAGTGTAGGTAAAGACGGGGAAGATGGCGATGTCGGGGCTAATGGTTCGCGAGGTATCAATGCGTACACAAATACGTCGACGACGAGTGTCCCGCCGAATGAAGTGGCGATTACTGAGCAGTGTCCCGGGGTTTCGGATGGAGGAAGGGGAGGAAAGTCGGGGCGTTATGGTAGAGATCTTTCCGGAATATTTCGTTACCTGTCGCCGACTTCCGGGCAAACACGCGGGGATGCAGCTGGTGGAGCGCGCGGGGAGAGTACGTCTCCGGCCGGTGGAAATGGTGCATACGGAGATAATGCAGAGGGGCGAGGTGAAGCTGGTGCTGCGGGGGTGGCTGGTGGTGTGCTCTTTTATGATGTGTGGACGTCGGAAGGCTTTGGTAGTCGTGGGGCGGTTGGGGCTCCCGGGGGGGGAGGTGCAGGTGGCGGAGGAGGTTATGAAAAAGATGTCTCACCGGCCTATTCGGTAGGCTCCGGGGGAGGAGGAGGCGGTTCTGGAGGATGTGGCGGAGCTGGTGGAGAAGGGGGCGCGCCCGGCGGTGCGAGTTTTGGGCTGCGAGTGTTGCGCTCGAATGTAACGATCAGTGAAAGCACTTTTATTGGAAATTTGGGAGGCGGGGGAGGTGCGGGCGGTTCCGGTGGTTTGGGGGGGTATGGAGGATATGGCGGAAACCCGGCCCAGACACATTGCGATTCAGAAGGGGTGTGCCGTGACCTTGCTCCAAATCTCGGAGGGGTAGGCGGACGAGGTGGGCGAGGTGCTCCGGGAGGCTATGGAGGCGGCGGTGCAGGAGGAGACTCCTATGGTGTCTATTGTCATGAGTCGACGTTGGTTGTGGAAAACAATGTGTCGTTTGTTGCTCGGGGAGGCGGGCAGCCAGGGTTTTCGCGCGGGAATCCCGGTGAGGCCGGTCGCGCCATGGAGAGCTTCGGCTGCGACCTCTGACGCCCTCCTGAACACCTAAAATCTACGCACTAAGCAGCGAACCCCCCGGGCATCCTGGATGCCCGGGGGGTTTGTTCTCTGGGGCGCGTGGTGAAAGGGATGCTCCCGGGGTGTTCGTCTAAGGTGTTGATAGTGTTCGGGTATTGGGCGGTGCGATTTTGCAACTTCATGGTGCAGGTCGATCGCGGACCGGCGCAGCTGTCCGCGCTAAAAGCCGTGTTTACCTCTGAGGCGGACCCGGTGGTGGGTCATGAATCGATGATGAACTTCGCGTGCTGATGGAGGTCGACGATGGGTGATGGGCGAACGATGGCAAAGGTGTGGACGGGGCTCTCGGCCGCGGCGGTGATGGGGCTGGCGGTGACGGCCAGCGCTCAGGAGACGGCTGCGACGGAGGATTCGGATCGGGGCTACCGGGTGTGGACGGTGGCCGAGCTCGGCTTCAACTCGCCGGTCTACCACAAGATCCAGTTCGGGCAGGACGGCACGTATTTCGACTATGTGGAGGAGGGGGGCCAGGATGTGCTCTTTCCCTTCGCGCGGCTGAGCGTGGAGGCGAAGTTCGGGGAGCGGCATAACGTGGTGTTTTTGTACCAGCCCCTCGACATTCAGACGCAGGTGCTCACCGAGCGTGAGGTGGTGGCCGACGGGGCGGTCTTTGCCGAAGAGACGCCTCTGAACCTGCGCTACGGGTTCTCGTTTTATCGGGCGAGCTACATGTTCGATCTGATCAAGTCGGAGCGCACCGAGCTTGGGGTGGGGGCGTCTTTGCAGATTCGCAACGCGACGATCAGCTTTGAGAGCGGCGACGGCACGCTGCGGCGGGTGCGTCGCGATGTGGGGCCGGTGCCGATCCTGAAGGTGCGCGGGCGCCACACTCTGGAGAATGGCGTGTGGTTCGGCGCCGAGATCGACGGCTTTTACGCTCCGGGCCAGTGGGTGAACGGGAGCACCGACACCGAAGTGCTCGGCGCGATCCTCGACGCCAGCCTGCGCGCCGGCGTGGTGGTGACGCCGGAGATCGATGCCTTTTTGAACGTGCGCTACCTGGGCGGCGGGGCCGACGGGACCTCCTCGGATCCGAGCGGCCCGGGCGATGGGTACACCAAAAACTGGCTCAACCTGGTGATCGTGAGCCTGGGCTTCAACTACAACCTCATCTGACCCGGGTTGCCGCCGGGCGGCGGGTGTGCTCCTCTTGCGTTGTAAAAGGTTGAATAGTCGGCAGAGTGCGGCGTCATAGAGACATCGGCCCTGACGATGGAACACCTGGCATGAGGAGTAAGCGATGAGTGGCGTGCGCACCCGAGCGATGATGATGTTGACGGCCGCAGCCGTCGTGATGACCACGACGGCCTGCGACAACCGCGCGCGTCAGGAGGGCGAGGAGGGCAATGTGCAGTTCTTCTATTTGCCCGCCGATGACAGCACCGAGTTCAACCGTCCGTTGGCCGTGGGCAGCGGGATGTTGCTCTATCTGGAGGGCATCGACGATCGCCAGGTCGACCGGGTGGTGGAGATGACGGTGGAGCCCGAGGGGATCTTCGATGTGAGCGTCTCCCGGGAGTATCCGCACGCGGTGGTGCTCTCCGGCCAGCGCGCCGGTGAGGCCCGCCTGAGCGTGGAGGTTGAGGGGGGCGGGGAGCGTTTCAGCGACGCGACGACCTTCCGGGTGGCCGATGTGGCCCGCGCGGAGCTCGCGCATATCTGCGGCTCCACGGCCAACGCCGCCTACCTTGTGGGCACGCCGGTGACGCTGGATTTTCGGCGCTATTCCTCCGGCGGGGACATGCTGGTGGGCTCGACGCGCGCCTGCGGGCTGGAGCTGAGCCCCGACGAGGTCTCGGGGCGCGGGCGCTGCGATGAGGCGGGGTTCCACCTCTCACCATTTACCCAGCCCGGGGCGGTGTTGGTGGAGTCGATGATTGCGCCTCACTCCGGCTCCCGCTCGGAGCTGGGTGTGCAGGTGATCACTCCGGAGGTGCTCGACTTCGATGTGGCCGAAGGCCGGCTGCGCGAAGGTCTTACCGATGAGCTGGTGCTGCGCCCCATCACGCGCCCGCCCCACGGCGACATCTGGCCGGTGTGCAACAACCTCTGGATGAACGTGGAGGTGCTCACCCCGGAGACCTGCCTGGGACCCGACGGCAGCGTGAACTTCGATGTGGAGCCGTCTGACGAGAACACTGTCTCGCTCAAGGGTGAGGCTCCCGGGGTCTGTGAGATCTCGGTGATTCTGCCGCAGCTCAATGACTACGAGTGGATCTTCGACGCGGTGGTCGACGCGCGCTGAGTGCCCGGTACATCGATGACGTTTAAGACGCTCCACCCGCAAGGGTGGGGCGTTTTTTCGTTGATGGAGCCATGCCCGGTTGCCTGGCACTCGAACGTTTTGCGCTGATCAAGAAACGCAAAAACTCGCGACGCCATCTGGCGAATCGCGAGCTGCAAAGGGGGGGCAGATAAAAAAAGGCCCCGCGTGGATGCTCTCAGGTCTTCTCGGCCCGGCCGAGCCGAATCCACGCGGGGGCGGTGGTGTCAAGATACCACTAGCGTCGCGGCCACCAGCCGCTGAGCGTCTCTCTCGTAGACCCCATCACGGGGTTTGCCTGGAGCGAGAGAAACGACGCCAGACCGTGGGGGCCTGCTAGCAGGACACCACCTCACCAGCCGTATGGGTACAGTCGCTACTCACTGGATCACCTCCTTTTTGCGGCACGTCGAATGCGCGATTTATCTCGATCGCGAACGCCGTCACCGGGTGCCGGTCCCGGGGCCGACGTCGGGGCGAGTTTTGCTCGCCGGCTCAAGGGGTTAGCTCGAACCCGAGACCCTCAAGGAGCCTCGCCATCATCGAAGACTATAACGCTCAAGGAGGGGGGGAATCATTCCGGGGGATCGAAAAAAATGCGCCAGGTGAGGAACTTTTCACCGACGCTGCCGCTCCGGCATCGAGGAGAAGCGCGCCGGCGTTGGCCGAAGTTGCGTTTTGGTGGTGTGGGTTAAGTGGTTGAAAGGTTTATGGAATCGGCGATGGTCTGTCCGGCGTCTTCCAGATAATGCTCCAGGCGGAGGTCGGGTCGCTCCTCGGCGCGGCGATCGCGGGCGATGCGGAAGAGGGCGCCCAGGCGCCGGCGCATCACGCGTTCGTGGCCGCCGACCGCGCGCCAGAGGGCGGCGATCTCGACCTCGCTCAACGCGCGCGTCTCCCCGCGCGCAAGTTCTCCCAATGTAAGCTCGCCCATACGCGCGCGGTGCAGATGTTGGAGGCGAAGATCGAGCGCGCGGGCCATGCGTCGCACCAGATGTTTGCGGCCTTCATCGACGACCAGGCCGAGCAGGCTGTGATCGTCGCCGCTGGCAACAACGCGCGCGCGGAGCGCGCGGGCCGGGCCGTCGTTGAGCTCGATGCCCTCTAAGGCGCGGGCGATGCGCGGGTCGTCGGGGTGAAGGGGGCCGGGGATGCGCAGGATGTACTCTTTTTCGATGTGGAATTTCGGGTGGAGCAAGAGGTGGGCGAGGTCGCCGTCGTCGGTCATCAGCATCAGACCGGTGGTGTCGCGGTCGAGGCGACCCACCGGAAAGGTGCCCGCCGGAAGGGCGTCGAGGGTGGGGCCCAGGCAGGGGGCGCCCGAGGGGGAGGAGGTCGTGGAGACCACCCCCATGGGCTTGTGGTGCATGAAGTAGCTCGACGGGGGGCGCGGTTGGAGCAGCTCCTGCTCAAAGAAGACGCGATCGTCGGCGTAGATCAGCGTCTCCGGCCAGGGGTGAGGCGACTCCCAGGGGGCGGGGCGCTCGATGCGCACCGCGTCGTGCTGAAGACGGCGGTGGATCTCGCGCCGGGGCAGCCCGGTGCAGTCCGCGATGAACTTATCGAGACGACGGGGGATCATGAATGTCCGAGGACCAGAAGTTGGGGAGGGAGGGGGCAAAGATGAAGCTTGTAGGCGGCGTAAGTTAAGCTTTAGCCTGAAGTTCTGGCAACGTCCCCCTCTTGAGCCAGTGGCATTCGCCTCGACGTCGAATTCTTCGAAATCCCCCCTCATAGAGAGAGCGTGGCGATGAATCCTTCGGTGTGCAGGAATTTGTAACGTTTTGAAGCGTTGTGTAAACTAAATGGCCGGCTTTGCGCTGGCTGAGCGTCATTGCATCGGATCGCGTGAGAAGGGGCTGACGATCGCCCCGAGCTGCTCAGCCCCAAAGGTTGGCCCCCCCGATCGACGTTAAGGGAGCAAAAACACCCCGAGGGTGTCGGTGCCGTGGTGTGTCTGCGGCGCTGGTGGACGGCTCTGCACCGACGTTGGCGAACATGGTGAGGATGAGGTCGATGACCGAAGAAGAGCAGGTCGGTTTTCTGGGCGCGCGTTTTGTGGTGCTCGATCCGCGATGTGGTCAGGAGCGCTTGCAGTGGGTGAGTTTTCCCGACCGCGAGGGGCTGCTGGTGGGCATGGAGGATGATTCCTCGGGGGTGGAGGAGTCATCGGGTGTGGAGCTGAGCGAGCCGAGTCTGGCGGAGCTGGGCTTGCAGGAGAGCACGGGGCCGAGGGATGCGACGGCGGTGCGCCTGATCGAGCGTTTTTTTCCTTCGGAGGCGGTCAGTGAGGCCAGCCGAAAGGAGCGCTACCAGCGAGGCAAGACGCCGCATACGATCTTTACCTGGTGGGCTCGCCGACCCTTTGCGGCGGTGTGCGGGGTGGTGGCGACCTCGTTGATTCAGGGTGATGTGCAGGTGGGGCAAGTTCGCGAATTGATTGATGATTATTGCCGTGAGGCCGGCCGTGGGTTGAGCAAGTTCGGGGTGGAGCAGCTGATGCGCGAGGGGGAGCAGCGGGTGCTGGATATGTTCAGCGGCGGCGCGACCATTCCGCTGGAGGCGGCGTACATCGGGACGCGAGCGTACTCGGTGGATAACAACGAGCTGGCGCATTTTATCCAGCTCGCGCTGTTGAATTATTCGCAGGTTGGCGCCGATCTTCCCGATCTTGTGGAGCGGGAGGGGCGAGTGCTGCTGGAGGCGCTGCATGAGGAGACGGCGGCGTTTTTTCCGGCGCGGGATGCGGGAGAGGCGGGCCGCACGATCGCCTATGTGTGGAGCCGGCAGGTGGATTGCCCGGAGTGCGGCGGGGAGCTTGTGCTCTCGAAGCGGCCCTGGCTGGTCAAGCGTAAGGGGAGGTTGATGCATGTGGCGCGGCGCCCTGACGGGGCGTCGAAGCGCTATTTTGTGGCGCTGCGCGACCATGGCGATCCTCCCGAAGATGGCTCGGCGTGGGCGGGACGGCGGGTGGTGTGCCCCTTTTGTGAGGCGACGCTGGAGCGGGAAGCGCTGGTGGAGGCGATGGCGCAGACGGGGCGCGAAGCGCTCGGCGCGATGGTGCGATCGACCGGTCGCAGCGAGCGGGGGCATAAGAGTTATGCGCGTGATGAGGGGGCGCTTCCCGATGAGGCGGTGCTCGATGCGGCGCTGGCCGATGATCTGGCAGCGCTTGCCGGGGCGTTGCCGGGGGCGGAGCTTCCGCAATGGTCGGGGGTGACCAACCCGGCGCTCTACGGGCTGGCAAAGCATGTGGATCTGTTCAGCAAGCGACAGCTCGCGGTTTTGGTCAGGCTGTGCCGTCTGCTCGGGGAGCATTACGGGCGTTGGGAGTCGTCCCATGGCAGCGAGAAGGCGCGGGCGTTGGCGGCGTTTCTCTCGGCGCTGATCGACCAGCTCGTGGACTGGAACAGCCGCCTTGCGACCTGGATCGCGCAAAACGAGCAGGTCGGCCGCGCGCTCAGCGGGCCGGGCATCCCGATGGTCTGGGATTTTGCGGAGATCGACCCCACCGAAGAGTCGCCGGCCAACCTCTGGGATAAGCTCGATCGCATTGTGCGCGGGCTCAAAAGCGTGCCCGACTTCAAGCATGCTCCGGTGGTGCTTAAGTCAGACGCGCGCGAGCTGCCCTTTGAGGATGGGTTCTTTGATGTGGTGGCGACCGATCCGCCCTACTTCGACAACCTCTATTATAACGTGCTGGCCGACTGCATCTTTGTGTGGAAGCGCCTGGCGCTGGGGCGGATCTTTCCCGAGGTCTTTGAGGAGGCGACCACCGATCCGAGCCGCGAGTTGACGATGAACCGGCATGTGCACGACACAGCCGAGCTCGCGCAGCGTTACTACACCCGCGGGATGACCGAGGTGCTCAAGGAGGTCTGGCGAGTCTTGAAGCCGGGCGGGGTGCTCTCGATGATCTTTGCGCATAGCGCGGTGGAGGCCTGGGCGGCGATCGCGCAGTCGTTTGATGAGGCCGATCTGGAGCTTGTGGCCGCGTGGCCGATGAGCGTGGAGCGCTCGGAGCGCCCGCGGGCGATGCGCGCGCGGGCGGTCAACACGTCCTTTGTGCTGGTGGGTAAGCGCCGCCAGGCGCGGCCGGTGGAGGTGGCCTGGAGCGAGGTTATGGCGGCGCTGCTCGCGAGGCTTTTGCACGACTATGAGCAGCTGCAGGCCGAGGAGGGCATGCCCGTGGACCAGATCGGGCGCACGCTTTTTGGGAGCGCGGTGGCGATCCTCTCGAAGGCCGGGCGGCCGGTCGTGGGTGGAGAGGTGCTGGGCTGGGAGGTCTTGCTGGCGCGAGCGGCCGAGCTGGTGGAGAGCATTGTGGAGGGCTTTGAGATGAGCCGCCGCTGAGGTTTGCTTGCTGTTGTGTTTGTGTCTAAGTGTTTGAGTTTTATGGTGAATTTGCAGGCAGTGCGGCGTGCAATGAGACTGGCTTGGCCATAAAAAACCTCCGGCGGTCGGGCCGCGGAGGTTTCTGATCAGGAAGCGTCCCAGATGGATCGCGATGTGTGCCAAAACCACCGATCAGTAGTTCTGAACAAAAACCTCCGGCGTTTGGGCCGGAGGTTTCCGATCAGGGAGCGTCACACACCCTTCGCGACGTGTGCCAACGCCCCCGATCAGCAGTTCTGACTCAAATTAATGGCCGGCGTTGGCCGTGAAGAGGTTGACGGCGCCGAAGGAGAGGGTGGAGGCATTGACGTTGGTCAGGCCCACCTCGCGCATCAGCTGCGCGAAGGCGTCGGCGGTGGGGAAGGCGGCGATGGACTCCTGGAGGTAGCGGTACTCTTTGGAGCCGGAGATAAGCCCCCCGATGCGCGGGACGACGTGGTGGATGTAGAAGCGGGCCGGGCTGGCCAGCAGCCCCTGGCGAGGCTCGCTGAGCTCCAGGATGACGATGCGGCCGCCGGGGCGCGCGACGCGGTTCATTTCCTGAAGGGCCTTGCGGCGGTCGGGGACGTTGCGGATGCCAAAGGAGATGGCTACGCCGTCGAAGCTGTCGTCTTCGAAGGGGAGATCCTGGGCGTCGCCGAGCACGAGCTCCACGCGGCCGTCGAGGTTGGCTTTGGAGACTTTGACGCGGCCATTGGCCAGCATCTCGGCGCTGGGGTCGAGGCCCACGACCTGGAGATCGCGGTGGCGTTTGGCGCTGGCAATCGCCAGGTCGGCGGTGCCGGTGGCCAGGTCTAAGAAGCGCGCGCCTTCGGGGAGTTTGAGCGCTTTGACGGCCTTGTTGCGCCAGTAGCCGTCCTGGCCGAGCGAGATGATGCGGTTGAGCAGGTCGTAGCGCTCGGCGATGGCGTCGAAGAAGCGGCCGTCGCCTCCGTCGATTTTTTTGATGGCGGCGTCGTCAGTCGAGATGGGTTCGGTGGTAGACACTCTTACTCCTCAATCGCATTGGCAGACCAGGGGATGCGGGCTTTGAGCTCGGGGGCGCGGCTTCGGGCCAGCGGCACGCCGGTGGTTCCGTCGCTCAGAAGCAGACGGTAAGTCCCGGCTCCGGTGGGGGCAATAACCGAGATGGCGCTCAGGCGCACGATGAAGCTGCGGTGCGAGCGAAAAAAGTGGTCTGCGGGCAGGTTTTCTTCCAGAAACTTCAGGCTGAAATCGGTCAGGTAGCCGCCTGTGGCGGTGTGTACGGTGGCGAAGCCTTCGTCGGCTTCGATCCAGATGATGTCGTCGACAGGGATAACCCGGTAGCTGCCGTGTTCTTCCACCGAGATGCGAGTCAGCGGTGTGGAAGCGGGGGAAGATGCGGGGGCAGTGGGGGAAGGGGGAGTCTCACTGGCCTCGGAGGCAGAGGCCTGAGCGCCTTGATGTAAGCGGCGCTCGGCGCGCTCGATGGCCTGTTGCAAGCGCGAGAGCCGCACCGGTTTGAGCAGGTAATCGGCCGCGTCGAGGGCGAAGGCGTCGACGGCGTGGGCGTCGTAAGCGGTGACGAAGATAAAGACCGGGGCGTCGTCGCCCAGCCGGTCGCGCCAGAGTTGGGCCAGGCGCACGCCGTTTAAGCCAGGCATGTCGATGTCGAGGAAGACCACGTCGACCGGGGGGCCGGCCTCCAGGCGCGCCAGCGCGGCTTTTGCGCTCTCGGCCTGGGCGGCAGCCGAGATCTGCGGGCATTGCTCTAAAAGCCAGAGCAGCTCTTCGCGGGCGGGGAGCTCGTCGTCGATGACCAGGGCGCGCATAGGCAAGGGGGGAGGAGGTGAACAAAAGATTTGGTTTAAGACTCGATGACTTCGCGCAGCTTCTTGCGGACGTGGTCGCCCAGGCCCTTGCGGGGAGGGGCGGCGTCGCGGGGGATGGTGATGGTGGCGACGGTGCCTTCGGCGTCGTCGCGGCGCTGCAGGCTAAGGGAAGCAAGCCCGTTATAAAAGCGGGAGAGGCGCTCAAAGACGTTGGTCAGTCCGACGCCGCGGCGGGAGGCGCGTGTGTGCTCAGCCGGAGTGGGGCGCCAGGGGGAGGCCGGCGGCGAGTGCCCGTCGTCGAGCACGCGGATATGCAGGTGGGTGGGGTCGGCCTCAAGCTCCACGCGCACGTGGACGCGGCCCTGGCGTGCGGCGTGGCGAAAAGCGTTTTCGACAAGGGGCTGCACGATCAGCGGCGGCACGCGCACCTCATCGAGCACCTCCAGGGCGTTGCCCTCATCGATCTCAAAGTGCAGGCCCTCGCCAAATCGGGCGCGCTCCAGATCGACGTAGCGCCGAAGTTGCTCAAGCTCCTCATCGAGGGTGGTCTGATCGGCGTCGTTGGCCAGCGTGTAGCGCAGGAACTCGGCCAGATCGAGGGTGAGTTCGCGGGCGCGCGGCGCGTCGGTGCGGATGAGGTAGGAGAGGGTGTTGAGCAGGTTGAACAAAAAATGCGGCTTGAGCTGGTACTGCAACGCCTCCAGACGCGCGTCGCGGGCGATGGCGCGGGAGGTGGTGGCGTCGCGGCGCGCGTGCTCCAGCTCGCGCACAAGGCTGAGCATGCCCATAAAGAGCAAAATACCCACGGCGTTGGCCGCGATCTTGGCGCTATGTAAGGGGATGCGCTCAACGTGGAAGGTGGCCGTGGCGGTGTCGACCCAGCTCAAGATGGCACCCAGGCCGGCGTGGTGCACCGCCTGAATGGCGATGGCGCCAAGGGCCACCGAGGCCATCGCCGTGCCGAAGCGGCGGCTCCAGAGGCCGGCCAGCGCGCCTTCGAGCAGGCTTGCGGCAAAGACCAGCCCGAAAAAATGCGACGGGACCTCCATCGCATAAAAAACCCCGGCGGCCGCGCCCACCGCAAGCCCCACCCACACGCCACCCAGGTATCCGGCGAGTATGACGCCGACGGAGCGGATGTTGAACTGCATCCCGTCGATCTCGAAGCCCAGAAAGCTCCCCCAGATCGCAAGCCCGCTGAGCAGCAGCACAAGCAACAGACGCCGGCGCACCGAGGCCTCGGCGCCGCGCTGGCTGAGCCAGACCTCGGCCGGACGAAGGAGCATCAGCGTCAGCGCCAGGGCGACGAGCACCGAGACCTTCTCGAGCAGGTTTAGGACCAGATGCAGCGCTTCCATAACAACGTCGGGGCGATCGCAGCCGGGGGGCGAAAAAACGGGGCAAGAAACACGAGAGGCAACGCCCCACCTAAGGGGGTTGCCTCTCGCGGTTGGCATCCACCACTGTGCCGGTCTTGAGACAAGATTTAGAAACCCTGGTAATCACCAGGTGGGAGCAGTAGGTAACACTCCTTGAACTTCCTCGCCGACTCAATTGCCGAGAGGCATGCTCGCGTCATGTCAGTGACCGCTCCCGTGTCTCTGCTTACGGGGTTTCAATAGAATCGCGTCTCGCACGAACACGGCAGAGTGCCAAGTTGGGGAACTCGAGCCACCGACAATGTTAGGTGCCGGTGGGGAGTGGGGCAAGCGGAGAGTGCGAATCGATCGCTTCGTTACATGCTCGCCGCCGAGTTCTCGGGGGTAGAACGGTGGGAGGGAGCTTCTATTCCGCGCCGAGCGCCCCAGGACGAATCCAGCGGCGTCGTCAGGGATTCGCAGTAGCGCTGCTACAGCTTCATCCCTGCCTCCTTGCTGGGCTTCGCCCTGGATGCGCTCGGGTTGGGCGGCAGGTCGTGTGGTTGTGTGGTTGGGTGGTTGGGTGGTTGGGTGGTTGTGGGGCGCGGGGGTTCGCGATGATGGTCGATTCGTGAGGGCGGCCGGTGGTTCGCGGGTTGTGGTTAGGTGGTTGTGGGGTTGTGTGGTTGGGTGGTTGTGGGGCGCCGGGGTTCGCGATGATGGTCGATTTGTGAGGGCGGCTGGTGGTTCGCGGGTTGTGGTGAGGTGGTTGTGTGGTTGTGTGGTTGTGGGGCGCCGGTGGGGCGCGATGATGGTCGATTCGTGAGTGCGGCCGGTGGTTCGCGGGTTGTGGTTAGTACTACTTGATCAGTTCACCCAGAAACCGCTTGAAACGTAGACGATCGACCAGCCATTCACGGGCAAGTTGTGCTCG
>NZ_VOSM01000019.1 GCF_007997015.1 Lujinxingia vulgaris | reverse complement strand
GCCCTGGATGCGCTCGGATTTTTTATTTTGCGAAGAACGTTTCGTCGGCCCTGGATGCGCTCGGATTTTTTATTTTGCGAAGAACGTTTCGTCGGCCCTGGATGCGCTCGGATTTTTTATTTTGCGAAGAACGTTTCGTCGGCCCTGGATGCGCTCGGATTTTTTATTTTGCGAAGAACGTTTCGTCGGCCCTGGATGCGCTCGGATTTTTTATTTTGCGAAGAACGTTTCGTCGGCCCTGGATGCGCTCGGATTGTTTGGTTCGCGAGCTCCTCCCACCGCACTCACAAATCGACCGACGTCGCGAACCCCGGCGCTCCACAACCACCCAACCACCCAACCACCCAACCACCCAACCACCCAACCACCCAACCACAGCTAAGGGGTCTGAGTCGCGGATCTGGGTATCGAGAACAGGAGGTAGGGGGTCTGAGTCGCCGGACTCGGGTGCCGAGAACGAGAGCTAAGGGGGCTGAGTTGCGGATCTGGGTGTCGAGAACTGGAGCTAAGGGGCCTGAGTCGCCGGACTCGGGTGCCGAGAACCGGAGCTAAGGAGGCTGAGTTGCGGATCTGGGTATCGAGAACGGGAGGTAAGGGGGCCTGAGTCGCGGATCTGGGTATCGAGAACGGGAGCTAAGGGGTCTGAGTTGGGGAACTCGGGTGGTGAGTGCGTCAGCTAAGGGGTCTGAGTCGGGGAACTTATTAGCAAAAAACGCCAGCTCGGGGGTCCGAGCTGGCGTTTGTGGGTGCGGATATACTGGCGAGGGGGGCTTAGCTCGGTTTTGAGCGCGCGGACTGAAACACGAGATAAAGCACCGGCAGCACGATGAGCGTGGAGAGGGTGGAGGTGATCACCCCGCCGATGACCACGGTGGCCAGGGGGCGCTGCACCTCCGCGCCCACGCCCACGCTGAGCGCCATGGGAATGAAGCCAACCGCTGCGACAAGGCCCGTCATGATCACCGGGCGAAGGCGCACAAGCGCCGCCTGGCGCACCGCCTCCAGGGTCTCCAGACCTTGAGCGGTGTAGCGGCGAATGGTGGAGACGAGCACGATGTCGCCGAGCACGGCGATGCCCATCAGCGCCACAAATCCCACGGCCGCCGAGATGCTAAAGGGAAGCCCGCGCAACCAGAGCGCCAGCACCCCGCCCACCGCGGCGAAGGGCACGCCGCTGAAGACGCGCAGCGTGTCGCTGATACGTCCGTAGGTCAGGTAGAGGAGCGTGAGCACAAGCAGGAGCGTGAGGGGAATGAGCACCATCAGGCGCTTTTTAGCGCGCTCGTAGTTCTCAAACTGACCGCTGAATTCGACGTGGTAGCCGGGGGGGGCGTCGAAGTTTTTGGCGACGGCCTGGCGAGCGTCTTTGACGACGCTCATGACGTCCTCGGTCTGCAGTTCGGCCTGGATGAGCAGGCGGCGCTGGCCCCAGTCGCGGTTGAGCGCAGAGGCGGTGGGACGCACCGTGATGGTGGCCACGTCGCCCAGGCGCACCGGGCCGGTGGGCGAGTTGAGCAAAACATCTTCGAGAAGCTCGGGCTGCTCGCGCAGGCGCTCGTCGACGCGCAAGACCAGGGGCTGGCGCACCTCCCCCTCATAAAACTCGCCAAGGGGACGGCCGCCGATGAGCTCCACGGCTTTTAAGACCTCGCGGGCGCTCAGGCCGGCGCGGGCGGCACGTACGTGGTCGACCTCGATGTCGACGACGTGCTGCCCGAGGAGTTGTTCGGTGCTGAGGCTGGCGATGCCTTCGACGCCGGCCAGCACCGTCATCAGCTCCTGACCCTTGTCGCGCAGGGTCTCCAGGTCGCCGCCGAAGAGGCGGATGCCCAGCTCGCTGCGCAGCCCGGCGCTGAGCTCGTTGACGCGCAGCTCAATGGGCTGGGAGAGGGTCGTGCGCATGCCCGGGACGTTTTCGAAAAAGACGCGCAGCTCTTCGGTGAGCTCATCCTGGGTTTCTACGCGGGTCCACTGGTCGCGGGGGTGCAGGATCATAAAGACGTCGCTGACCTCCAGGCCCATCGGGTCGGTGGCGACCTCGCCAGTGCCGGTGCGGGTCCAGACGTGGCGGATCTCGTCGGGATATTTCTCCATCAGCCGTTGTTCGAGGCGCTCGCTGTAGCGCAGCGTCTCTTCGAGCGAGACGCCGGCCAGGCGCACGGTGTTGGCGGTGATGGCCATCTCGTCGAGACGCGGAATGAAACGCGCGCCCAGGGTGGTGGAGAGGGCGCCGGCGCCAATGATGCAGATCACGCCGAGCGCCACCACCGTCCAGCGGTGGTGGAGCGCGCGCTCAAGAATCGGGGCGTAGAGGCGCTTGAGTGCGCGCGCCAGCGCCGGCTCTTTGCGATGGCCGCCGCGGGTGAGCGCGTAGCTCGCGAGCACCGGCGTCAGCGTGAGCGAGAGGAGCATGGAGCCGGCCAGCGCGAAGATCATGGTGAGCGCCATCGGGCGAAAGAGCGCACCTTCAACCCCCTCCAACGCCAGGATCGGCAGGTAAACACTCGCAATAATCAACTCGCCGAAAAGCGTCGGGCGGCGAACTTCGGTGGCGGCGTCGCGGACGACTTCCAGGCGGTCGGCCCCTTCGGGGGCCTCCGAGAGGCGGCGCTCGGCGTTCTCGACCATGATGACCGAGCTGTCGACGATCAGGCCAAAGTCAATCGCACCCAGGCTCATCAGGCTTCCGGCGACGCCGAATTTGAGCATCAGGTTGAAGGCAAAGAGCATCGAAAGGGGGATGGCCAGCGCCACAATCAGGCCGGCGCGCAGGTTGCCCATGAGCATAAAGAGGATGGCGATGACCAGCAGGGCGCCTTCCAGAAGGTTGTTGCGCACCGTGTCGAGCACGTTGTCGATGAGCTCGGTGCGCTGGTAGACGACGCGCAGCTCGATGTCCTCGGGGAGGTCGGCCTGCACCTCCGAAAGACGCGTTTCGAGGGCTTCGGCCACCTCGCGGGTGTTTTCGCCGGGCAGCGCGAAGGCCAGGCCCATGACGTGTTCGCCCTGGCCAAAGGCGGTCATCGCGCCGCGGCGGATGGCGTGGCCACGCTGCACGTCTGCGACATCGCCCAGGCGCAGGATGTTGGCGCCGCTGCTATTGCTCGAACCGGTCGCGATGGGGAGGTTGGCGATGGCTTCGATGGAGCGGAGGCGTCCGCGACCGTGAACCACCATCGATTCAGAGGACTCGGTGATAAGGCCGCCGCCCACGCTCACGTGGTTGTCGCGCAGCACCTGCTCCACGTCGTCGAGGGTCAGCCCGCGGGCCTGGAGGGTGAGGGGGTCGACAATGACCTCGATCTGGGGCTCTTTGCCGCCCCAGGTGTTGACCTCGGCGACGCCCGGCACGCTCAAAAGTCGCGGGCGAACCCTGTATTCATGCAGCGTGCGCAGCTCCGCTAGCGAACGCCCAGGGCTTACCACCACATACTGAAAGACCTCGCCAAGGCCACTGGAAATCGGCCCCAGGGCGGGGCGCTCGACGTGGGCGGGGAGCTCGACGGCGGCGACGCGTTCGGCCACCAGCTGGCGGCTCTCCAAAAGGTCTGCGTCTTCGTTAAAGAGGGCCGTGACCTGCGAGAATCCAAAGCGCGAGGTGGAGCGCACGTGTACAAGCCCGGGCATGCCGCCGACGGCCTGCTCCAGGGGGCGCGTGACCTGGAGCTCGACTTCTTCGGCGGAGAGGCCGCCGGCGTTGGTGTTGACGCTGACAACGGCCGGGGCGGTCTCGGGGAAGGCGTCGAAGGGAAGATCGCGCAGCGCCAGCGACCCGAAGGCCACGGCGATGAGCGTGAGCAAGAGCACCACCGGGCGGTGGGTGAGGCAGAGGTCGATGAGTTTTTTCAGCATAGGCCGCTCCTTAGTGGGTGCAGCCCACGCCGATATCGTCGGCGCGAAGCTCCGTCAGTAGTACGAAGGCGCCGGTCGTGATCACCGGCTCCTCGGGGTTGAGTTCGCCGGCGACCCAGAGGGTGTCGCGCTCGGACGCCACGATGTCGACCTTGCGGGTCTGGTAAACACCCTGGCGCTCGCGCACAAAGACGATGCGCTGGTCGTTGAAGCGTTGTACGGCCTCGCGGGGGATGCGCAGCGCGCGTGTGGGTTGACCGGTCTCGATGGTGGCGCGGGCCAGCTGGCCGTCGCGCAGGGGAAGATCGGTGGGGTCGAGCTCCAGGCGCACGCGCAGGGTGCCGGTGGCCGGGTCGACGCGGCTGTCGATCTGGGCCACCTGGCCGGTGACCTCCATCTCGGGCGCCTGCTCGGGGCTCAAGCGCACGCGCTGGCCCAGCGCCAGCGCGCGGCTCTGCGCGGCGGGCACAAAGACCTCGGCCCACATCGCGCTCCGGTCGGCGATGGTCATCAGCGCCATCTCCGCCGACGCATAGCTCCCGGCGATGACGTCTCGCTCGACCACCTCCCCGTCGATTGGCGAGCGAAGGGTGATCTGGCCGCGGGCATCGACCGAACCGCTTAAGCGCAGCGCGGCCTCGGCGGTGCGCACACGCGCCCGGGCGCGCTCGGCCTCGCTCCTGGCGAGCTCCACGTCGCGCTGGCCGTTGATGCCCTGCTCGCGCAGAGACTGCTGGCGCTCCAGATGCGACTCGGCGGTGCGCAGCGCCTGGCGTGCGGCCACGAGCTCGGCCTGCTGGTCGCTGGCCTGGGCGCTCTCCACCTTGATGAGGGCCTGGCCGGCATCCACACGCTCGCCAGGCTGCACGAGAATCTCGCGCACGATGCCCGGCTGAAGCGTGCGCACCTCGGCGACGCGGTCGGCGTTAAAGGTAAAGGTCGCCGGGGCGCTCAGGCCTTCGCTGCGTTGGCTGGCGAGCGCCGGGGCGGTGATGAGCCCGGCCAGGTCTTCGTGGTCGGCGGTGTGCAGGACCACGCCGGCGGTGGGAGGGGCGACCGGGTTGCAGTAGGGGCAGGCCGACTCAGGGAAGCCGTGCTCCGCGCACCAGTCCCCCTCGGCCTGAAAACCCTCGGCCAGCTCGGGGTTGCATTTGGTGCATTTGGACTCGGGGATGTTATGCCCGGCGCACCAGTCCCCGGGTTGGGCCGTGGCGAGGTGGGCGCCGCTTTGCGCGCCGCCGCCGTGGCCGTGGTCGTGGCCGGCGCTCGTGGTGGAAGGCGGAGCGATGGGGTTGCATTGGGGACATGCCGACTCGGGAAACCCGTGCGCCTCACACCAGTCGCCCTCGGCTTTGAACTTTTCGATGAGTTCGGGATTGCATTTGGTGCACATGGACTCGGGGATGTCGTGTCCGCCGCACCAGTCGTGGGGGTCGCCGACGCGGGTCTCGCCAGCGGACGCGTTGCTACCGGGCGGGGCGATGGGGTTGCATTGGGGACATGCCGACTCAGGAAACCCGTGTTCGGCGCACCAGTCGCCCTCGGCTTTGAATTTTTCGATGAGCTCGGGGTTGCATTTGGTGCACATGGACTCGGGGATGTCGTGTCCGCCGCACCAGTCGTGGGGATCGGCTGTCCGAGGGTTGGCCGCGGCTTCGCCATGATCGTGCGATTCGTGGGCGTGTTCCGTGGACTCGGACGTTTCGGAGTTTTTGGAAGTTTCAGAAGTTTCCGAAGACTCACAGCCGCCCGAAATCAGCAGCGCAGTGACCATGATCAAAAAAATCAGCGTTCGCATATAACCTCCTCGGCGCCGGGGGCGTCGGGATGATGAAAGTTTAGAAGTTCGAGGGCCTCGGTGGTGGCCGAGAGCAGGTCGGCCACGAGCGCGGCCTGGGCGTCTTCGGCCTCGCTGAGCTCACGCTCCAGGGTGAGGATTTCGTTTAAGGGCAGCGCACCGGCTTCGTAGGCGGCCAGGTAGCGCTCGCGCATGGCGAGGTGGCGGGGGAGGAGCTCGTCTTCCCAGTGCCGGTGGTGTTCGCGGAGCCTGGCGAGCAGGTCGGCGGTGGCCCGGGTGCGCGCTTCGGCGCGGGCCTGTTCGGCCTGCGCCAGGGTTTCGGCGCGTTCGGCCGCGGCCTGGAGCGCGTCGCTTAAGGCGCGGCGCTCGGCGCCGGAGCCAAAGGCAAAGCCCAGGCCCAGGTGGGCGGCCAGCGCCTCGCTGCCTTCGCGCTCGGCGCCCAGGTTGAGGTTGAGGGAGGGCCAGCGCTCGGCGCGTTGCGCGCGGGCCTGGGCGCGCAGGGCCTCAGCGCGGGCTCGAAGCTCGGCGGCGCGGGGGGAGATGGTCTCCGAGCGCTGAAGCGCTTCTTGCACACGCTCAAGTTCAGCGGCAGTGGGGAGAGTGGCGCGAGCCACAGCTTCAGTGTTCGCGCCATCTTCCGGGATTGTTTCGAGTCCGAGCACCGTGGCCAGACGGCGCTCCAGTCGGCCCTGGCGAGCGCGCTGGCGAGCGACCTCTGCAGCTTCGCGCTCATATCTTAAGGCGGCCAGCTCGGCCTCCAACGCACCGGACTCTCCTGACTCGGCGCGGGCGGCGGCCACCTCACTTAAGCGGCGGCTGAGCTCCAGGCGTTTTTCGGCCAGCGCCAGCCGGGCCGCCCGGGTGGCAGCCTCCCGGTAGAGCATCAGCGCGCCCCGGATGGCACCCAGATCAGCAAGCTCGGCCTGGCGCTCGCTGAGCGCGAGGTTGGCTTCGCCTTCTTCGATGCGCCGGGCGCGGTCTCCAGGTCGACCCAGGGGAAGACCCACCTCCACGCCAATATCGGCCTGGGGGCTCTCTGCGCTGCCGGGCAAAAAACGCGGTCCGGCGCTCACGCCCAGCTCCACGCCTTCGCTCAAGAGGCGTTCGCCGGCGCGCAGCTCTCCGCGGGCGGCCTCGGTGTCGAGGGACGCTTCGTGAAAGGTCGGCGCGGTGCAGCGCGCATAGTCGATGACCGAGCTCAGTCGGAGCTCGGGGGGCGATTCTGCCCGGGCTGCCTGCGGCCAGGTGGCCGCCGAGGCAACGAGGGCGCACGCGGCAAAGACCGCGAGTCGTCGATGCATGATGCTCTCTCCCGAAGGTGGTCCGGTCGCCTGACGCCGCGCGCCCACATCCGAAGATGTCGCGCCCGACGGCGGCTCGGCATGGGCGCCTGCCCGTGGTCTGCGCAAAGGCGCACTGACCCTGACAGGCACGCTCAAGCGCGCACCGAATCACCTGGTTTTCGATCCATTTAATACGTTCGAAGTTCGCCAGAATGGCGAAAACCTACGCTCAGATGAGCGCACGGGGAGGCTTAAAGAGCCTCATGCGGTGGCCCTCCCCATCGCGGGAGAGGGTGATCACCTCCTCGATGAGGGCCGGCACGCGCTGAAGCCGAAAGCTCCAGGCGGTCGTGCCCACCATATGGCCGCAGCAACCGCAATAATCGCAGTCGGCGGCGCATTGCCCGCTCTCCAGCTCTCCCGGACAGCAGGCTTCATGCTCGACGTGCTCTGGCCGCTCGATGACATCCTGATCGTCATCGGCGTGATCTTCCGAAGCGCCACGATCGAGCTCGCCCGTCTCCGACGAAAGCTGCATCGAAGGCGGCACACACGCGCTCACCTCCGAGGGCGCTGCCATCACAAGCGCGCAGAGAAGCGTCAGGCAGAATGCTGCCATCAACTTCCACGCGATCCTCGCGTACGCAGGTTGTGAGTTGGCCTCGATCATCGTCTGTCGCTTCGGTGCGTTATCGCAAAAAGAGCAGGTCTTACACTCGGGAGCATCATAAGGAGCTGTCCGGCGCGCGGCAACCCCGGGCTCAAAACGTCGCCGGCGGCCCTTCTATGCCCGCCATGCTACGCCCCTCAGGGTCGACCGGGGCTCGGAGCTCATCTCGCTACCCCGGGAACACCATCCGACCGAGGGCGGGTCAAACCACCCCTGACTTGCGAATCCTTACCTTGCGGTTAGGATACGCCCCGACCCACCCAGATCTGTTCCGAAGCTGTCACTTGACCGGTGGGTTAACCCTGTGTGAACCCTTGAAGAATCGCCTCTCACCTCCCCTCAGCGAGCGCCCCACCGTGCCCACCCGTCGACTTCCCGCTGCCGAGCGCAAGCAACAGATCTTGATGAGCGCCATCCGCGTCTTTGCCCGCTCGACCTACCACGGCGCCACCACCAAGGGCATCGCCGAGGAGGCCGGCGTGACCGAGGCGCTGCTCTACCGCTACTACAGCAGCAAACGCGATCTCTTCATCGACGCCATCGACCACACCTCCGGCAAACTCGCCAGGGGGCTGGAGCACGCGCTGGCCGAACATTACGAGCACCCCGTCGAGGCCATCGTCAGCTGCATGGAGTTTTACGCGCGTCTGCTGCAAAGCTCCGAAGACCTCGCGCGCATGATCTTTCTGGTACTCGCCGAGCTCGACGAGCCGGATGTGCGCGCGGTCTACCTGCCTTATCAGGAAAAGGTCGTCGGGCTGCTCACCGAGAACATCACCCGCTGGCAGGACGCCGGCATCGTCGACCCGCGCATCAACGCCTTTGATACCGCCTGGCTCTTCTACGGCACCTACATGATCCTGGCGCTGGCGCGCCAATCCCACGGCCGCGTGCGCGTCAGCCCCCGCCACGCTGTGGGGCTTATGCGCCCCTTTTTGAGCGAGGATGGGGAGCGACGCCTCGATGAGCTCAGCCAGACCCGGCCGCAGCTTCGCGCGTTGGTCGAGCGTTCCGACGCCAAAGAGACCACGGATTCACCCGCATAAATAGAGGTCGATGTTCGACCCCGGGTCGTTTCAGCGCAGTCGGTTAACGCGCCTGCAACCGCATCGGAATCTCCTCCTTCACACCCAGCGTGATCGTTACGTTGGGCTCGGCCGGGGCGTCGCCGGCGTAGCGCAGCTTAAAGCGCCTGGCGAGCGTGGCGAGCACGAGCTGGGCCTCCATCATCGCAAAACTTTTGCCGATGCACTGACGCGGACCGCCCAGAAAGGGGTAATACGCAAAGCGGGGGCGCTCGGCTTTGGGGTCGCGAAAACGCTCCGGATCAAAGGTCTCGGGCGACTCCCAGAAGTCGGGGTGGCGGTGGGTGACGTAGGGGCTGACGATCACAAAGGTGTCGGCGGGCACCTCATAACCGCCGATCACGTCGTCTTCGACCGAGGTGCGCGCGAGCATGGGCACCGGCGGGTAGAGGCGCATTGACTCCTCGATGACCATGCGCGTCCACTCCAGGCGCGGCAGGTCGGCCAGGGTGGGGCGGCGGCCGCCTTCTAAGACCTCATCGAGCTCGGCGTGCAGGGCTTTTTCGGCCTCGGGATGCTGCGAGAGCATATAAAAGGTCCACATCAGCGCGGTGGCCGTGGTCTCAAAGCCCGCTAAAAAGATCGTCATCACCTCATCGCGAAGCTGGGCGTCGGACATGCCCTCGCCAGTCTCTTCATCGCGGGCCTCCATCAGCATCGTCAGCAGATCTTCCCGACTCTCTCCCCCTCGCCGCTCGGCGATGATGCCCTCGACCACCTCATCGAGCCCGGCAATCGCGCGGTTAACCCGCATATTGCCCGGGGTGGGCACGCTCAGCGGAATCGACCAGGGCACGCGAATCCGCCGCGTGACCTCTTCGAGCACAAACTGCAGCCGGGCGTTGACCTGCGCGCTATGGCTGGAGAGCTCGGTGCTCAGCAGCGTAAACCCGACGATATCGAGTGTGATGCGGGTCATCTCCTCGCTTAAGCGCAGCACCGCGCCCTCCTCCGCGCTCAGCCGCGCTTCCCACTCCCGCGCGCTCTTTTCGGCCACGTCGACCATCGTCTCGGCAAAGCCGTGGATGCGCTTTTTATGAAAGGAGGGCTGGGCGATGCGCCGCTGCCGAAGCCAGAAATCCCCCTCGCTGGTCACAAGGCCATTGCCCAGGAGCTGGCGCATCGCGCGGTAGCCGCGGGTGGTTTTTATGAAATTGCGGTTGTTGCGGATGAGCACGTAATTGAGGTCATCGGGGTGCGCGATAAAAAGCGCCTGCTTGTTCAGCAGCCGAAATCGCACCCGGTCGCCATACTGCGCCCGGCTCTCAAAGAGCGTGGCGAGCATATCGGCTTTGAAGGCCGGCACATTGCCCAGAATCAACGAGCCCGGCGGCTGCGGGATGGCGTCGAAGGGTTTTGGGGCGTCTTCGGTAGCATCAGGGGTGGGGCTGGCGTCGGAGGTCGCGGCGGGGGGCTGCGTCATGGCGTCGGAGCTCACGTAATGGGGCAGATGCGGGACCGGGTCAGTATGCCAGCGGGGTTTCAGGTGCGAAAGATGCGCGCCGGGTACTCTCATTCTGGCAAACGAACGCCGGGAGGAAGTGTTCTCCCCGGGCCACTCCTACGCACACTGCTGGCATCAACCGTTGAAAAAAAAACGCCCCGGGATTCCGGGGCGTTTTTTCATTTAGAAGAAAGCGATGAGCATCAGGCACCGGCTAGGTTTGCAGCTCGGTGCGCGGGTCCTCGCCACTGTCCTCCGCCGCTGGCGAGCCGTCTTCATCGGGGGATCTGGCGTCATCGGGCGCCCAGGTGTCCCGGGAGATGAGCATCATCGCCGCGCCGACCATGATCCAGACGTCGGCCACGTTGAAAATCCCGGTGCGCAGCGTGCCGATGCCCAGGTTGAGAAAATCGGTGACGCCGCCGTCGAAGAGCACGCGGTCGATCACGTTGCCGATACCCCCGCCGATGACCAGGCCGGCGGCCACCACCGAGAATTTCGAGAGGGAGGGGGTGCGCATGATCCACACCAGAAAGGCGATGAGCGCGATGCTGACCACGCCCACAAAGATCGCGGTGCGCAGGGCGGCGGGCATCTCGGAGCCCATGCCTAAAAAGGCGCCGTGGTTCTCGATGAGCACCAGGCGAAAGGTATCGCCGAGATAGGAGAGGCGTCCGGCGCCTTCCAGCTGTTCGCGGGCGACGATCTTGGTGGCCTGATCGCAGCCCACGCTCGTGATGATGATCAGCGCGAGGAGCGCGGCGTTGCTGAGGCGGAGTTTTTTCATCGGTGGTGTCCGGCTGGTTGACAGGAGTCCGCACAATTACCCGGCGGCGGCCGATTCTATTCCGCGCGGAGGTGCACTCTCAGCGATAGCACCCGCACGGCTTGAACCGAAAGCGCCAACGCTTTAAAGTCCCCGCATTCGTAAAAAGCACCACCCCGTTCGTCCCCGCCATCCAAGGCCGTAGGGGGGACTCCACGTCGATTTTCGGCGCGTCGTTGTATGCAGCGCATGCAGCTTTTGCTGCTTAAGCTGCTTAAGCTGCTTATGCGGCGACGCCCCGACCCGAACACGGAGCTGCACCATGCAGGAGACCAAATTCGATCAGGTCATGCTCGCCAGATTGCTGCGCGCGCGCGACGCCATCGCCCCGCTTAACTTCAACCACCCGGTGGCCCAGACCAGCAAAGAGCTCTGCCTGGATCTGCTGGAAGAGGCCCACTTGAGCTTCACCGAGCATGTGGAGGAGGCCCTGGAGGAGGGCGGCCAGGCCCAGCGCGCCGCCGCCGAGCTCGACCGCGCCGAGGCGGCCGCCGAGGCCAGCTACATGAGCCTCTATGACATGTGCCAGGCCCGCTACTACAGCCTCAAGAGCAGCGCCTCGCCACGGCTCGAGGAGTTCACCGAGGCCATGGAGAGCGCGTTTGGCGGGGTGACCCCGGGACGTTTTGTGGGACTGGGGCTCGACGCGGCCGCCGCGCGTCTGCGCCGGGTGGTGGAGTTCTGCACCCGCGAGTTCGTGCACGACCCGCGCGTCGACGCGGCGCGCCAGACGCTGAGCGTGCTCTTGACCTGCCGCCAGATCGCCGACGCCGAGAAGGCCGAGGCCACCACCACCATGAGCGAGCTGCAGGCCGCCCGCGCCGAGGTCCGCCGAGCCTACGGCTCGGCGCGCCATCTCCTGGAGGCCTCCCTGCGACTGGTCGGCCTGGAAGACGATCTCAACCAGCTGCTCGCGCCCCTCTACACCATCTACCGCCCCCAGCGCGCCTCGGCCGGCGTCACCATCACCATCGACCCGGCCGAGCCCACCCCTCCCGGGCCCGGCGACGTGGAAGACGCCCACGTCGCGGAGCGCGATGAGGTGCCGGCGAGCTGATCGGGCTCGGTGATGGAATCGCGAAACGTTGAAAACCCCGCGCGGCGAGAGGCTGCGCGGGGTTTTTTGATGATGACATCAGGTTGTTTCGATCGCGGAGCAGGGAGGCGTGGGTTCGCCCGACCCTCTTCGACGCGACGAACACCCCCCGAAGCCCTTAACCCACCCTTCGTCACGTCGACGTCGCGCTCAAATTACCCATAAGGGGGTATTCGTCGCGTCGACGAAGGGGTCCTTAAGGGCGTAAGCGCCCTTTCGTCACGTCGACGAAGGGCTCGAATTACCCATAAGGGGGTATTCTGTGAAGTGACGAACCCCCTCTTAAGGCGTTCAGAGGGGGTTCGTCACGTCATGCTCGGGGTTGGAGAAGGGCGCCCTGATCGAAAAGATCAGCCGTGGCCGCTGCGGACAAACCACTCGGCGAGCTCGCTCTGCGCGCGGATGCGCAGCTTGGGGGGCTGGTCGGGGTGGTAGTTGAGGTCGAGGCCGGGGAGCTGTTCGATCTCGTCGAAGGCGAGCAGGCGCAGCTCGTCGTCGGGGCTGTTCATGGCGTCGACCAGCCAGCGCCAGCGGGGGGTCTCGTGGGCGTCGAACCACCAGCGGCGCCACTCCGAGGGGGAGGGCCCCAGGGGTTGCAGGGTGATCTCGCGCAGGGCGCGGTGGATGGTCAGCTGCACGCGGCCGCCGTGCTCACCCAGGGCGTCGACGAGCTGGGGGATGGCCTTGAGATCGCGCATCAGGCGGATGTTCTCGGCGGCCTGCTCCACGCGGAATTCTTCGCTCTTCTGGGCGAGCTCGTGGCGCAGGGGCAGGATGACCAGGGCCTCGAAGTCGCCGTGATTGCGGTAGCCCATCAGGATGGTGCGGGCGAGCTGGCGGGTCTGCTGGTCGCGGTCAAAGAGGCGGCCCAGGAGCTCGTGGAGGAGGCCGTCGGCCGGGAGCTCGGTGAGCAGGAAGGTGGCGTAGAAGCGCAGCTCCAGGCTGGGGTTGTCGATGAAGCGGCGCACGACCTTGAGCGAGGGGCGGCCCAGGCGCACCAGGGCGTCGAGCACCGGGCCGTGCTCGCGCACCGGCGGCAGCGTCTGGGCGGTGTACTGGTAGCGGTCGACAAAAATGCGGCCGGGGAAGAGCTCTTCGAGGCTGGCGATCACGGAGTCGCCGGCGGTGGCGACGTGCTCGGCGGCGGCAAAGGCCAGGTCGTGGTCGCGGGCGTCGAGCATCTCCAGGCTCTCGCTCAGGTCGACGGCGACCGGGCCGGAGTCCAGGATCTCTTCGAGCGCCTCGACCGGCACGGTGCGGGGGTTGGCCAGGGCGTCGCTCTCCATATGCTCCAACAACTCGCCAAAGCTGCGGGTGCGGCCGGCCGGGTTGATCTGCATGGTGGCGCGGGAGGAGGAGCCGCCGATCTGGGCGCTGCTCTCGGAGCGGGCGCCCTGCTCGAGCTCGTCGAGCCAGCGATCGGCGCGGGGCTCGGAGCGCTCCTCGCGCATCGGTTCGCTGATCTCGCTGATCGCGTTGGGGCCCACCTGCACATAACGCACCTCGCCGACGCCCATAAAGGTGTGGCCGGTGGCGGAGGCGCCGAGCTCGGTGACTTCGGGCTCTTCGTTGGGGGTGGGCTGGCCGGGGCTGGCGTCGCGGTCGCGTCGGCGAGGACGGCGGAAGATCTGGGCGCGCGGGACGCCGGAGGCGTCGGCGGGGATGTTCAGCCCGCGGGTCGCGCCGCGGATGCCGCGTCCGGCGTCGGCGGCCGGGTTGGAGTTTTTGCCGGCGTCGGCGGGGGCCGAATCGTCGGCCGGAGCGCCTTTGATGGGGTGCAACTCGGCGGTGGGGGCGGGCGGCGCGGGCGGGATCTCGTCGCGCTCCTCGCCAGTTTCGGCGGGCTGCGCTTCGACGGGAACATCTTCAGCGGGCGCGACTTCGGCGGGCTCGGGTTGGGCGTCGGGCTCGGCCGCTTCGAGGGGCGCGGGGGCCGCGGCGATATTCGAGGCCTCTTCGGGGGCTTCGTCGACCGGCTCCAGCACGGCGGCCGGGGGGGCGCCGGCGTCGTCCGCATCGTCGGCATCGCTGGCGCGCATCGCAGGGATGGCGCTCTCGGAGACCTCGTTGAGGATGTCGCTCCAGCCCTTATCGACCTCGTCGTCGGGGTGTTCGTCGCTCGCGTCGGCCTGGCGTTGTTCGGCGTCGGCGACCATGGCCTCCGAGACGTTGGTGGCGTCGGCGGCGCTGTGGGCGGGGTCGCTGGCCTGGGAGGAGAGCTCGTCGGCGGAGAGGGCGGGCATACCAAAGGAGGTCGCGCCCACCTCGGCGTAGGGGGCCGGGGTGTCGTCGGCGCTCTCGTGGGCGACCGACGATGGCGAGTAGATCTCGGTATGCGAGGCCCCCATTCCGCCCTCGTCGTCCTCGGCGACCGAAGACGCCGCCTCAAAGGGGCGCGGGGCCTCACTGGCCGAAGAGCTCAGCTCGCCAGAGAAGGCCGCCGGCGAGAAGTCGGCGGTGATCTCAAGCGGATCTTTTGGCGCGATGCTGGCTTCGGAGGGGTCGGGGAAGGGGGGCAGCTCCACCAGCTCGTCGGTCAGCGGCGCTTCATAGGACTCGGAGATGGCGCCTTCGCCGTCGAGGATCGCCGCGGCCGGCGCCTCCACAGGCTCCGAGCTGTCCGAGGGGTCGGAGATTTCAAAGACATCGGACGCTTCGGAGACTTCAGATGCTTCGGAAACTTCGGATGCTTCAGATGCTTCAGAGATCTCGGACGGTTCCGAGACTTCGGATACTTCGGAAACTTCAGAGACTTCGGAGACGGCGGTGGGGTCGCTCGCTTCGGCTGTTTCAGATACATCGGCGACGTCCGAGGGTTCGGCGCTTTCCGAAGGTGCGGCTACGTCCGAGGGCTCCGAGACCGCTGAAGGTTCGGCGCTGGCGAGGGGCTCAGAGGGCTCGGAGGTGTCTAAAGGATCAGAATCTTCGCTGATGCCAAAGGCCTCGGAGATGGCGCCGATGACCTCGGGTTCGGGGACGTGGCTGCGGATCTCGGGGAACTCCGAGGGCTCGGAGGGCTCCTCGGAGGCATGGCTGATGTCGATGATCTCCCAGCGGTGGCGGCCGCGCTGACGGCTGGCGATGGTCATCTCGATGAGGGAGTCTTCGAAGCCCAGGCCGAGCTGAATGCGGGGGGCGGGGAGCTGCGGGATGCGCTCGGCCGGTGGCGGAAGCGTGCCGGCTTTGGCGCGGCGGATGAGCTCTTCGAGCTGGCGGCCGACAAGGGCGGCGGCGTCGACGAGCTCATCGAGGGCGAAGGTCTCTGAGACCTCATCGAGGCGGACGGCGGCTCGGGGGTCGGTCGGAGCGCCGAGGAGCGCCATGGCCGCGCGGCCGCCGATGCGCACCGGGATCATCGCCAGCAGCGGGGGGGCTTCGACCTGCAGCGCTTCAAAAAGCGGGGTGAGCCCGAGCTCGGCGGCGCTGCCGGTGAGCAGCGCCTCGCGATCCTGGCGGGCGCTATCGAGCGTGGTGGCCGCCTTGCGCTCGCGCAGGGCGTCGACGCGCTCAAAATGTTCGTCGAGCGCCGGCCAGTCTTCTTGAAAATAGGGCTGCACCCCGGCCTTGCTCAGCACCACGATCAGCCGGCGAGTGAGGCGGCCGGCGGCCAGCCCCAGGAGGGCTTTGAGCAGGGTGTCGCGGTCGAAGCAGTTCTCAAAAAAGGCCCGGCGGTCGGCGTCTTCCCAGGTGTTGACCTGCAGGCCGGTGGAGCTTTTGAGAAGTTCGTAGAGCTCGGGGCGCTCGCCGGCGGTGGCGTAGCCCATGGTGACGGGGTGTTCGCGCAGGTAGGAGGTGGCGAACTCGGGAAGCTCGTCGCCCAGGAAGACATGGCGGGCCTGCAGAAAACGCAGGCGCGGCCAGATGTACTGACGAAGCGGAAGCCCCAGGGTCTCTTCGAGGATCTGGCGAGCCATGGCGTTGAGGGGCTCGATCACGAGCACGTCGACGCGCTCGCCAGTGCGGCGGCGCACCGGCAAAACCTCGTACTGGCGGATGGCCTCGGGGCCGAGCGCGCTCAGAAGGTCGCGCTCGACAAAAAGCCCCTCGGTGTAGCCGGCCGGCGGCAGGTCGAAGGTCAGCGAAAGCGCTTCGAGGAGCTCATCTTCCTTGAGGTTGGCGCGCGTTAAGAGGGCGCTCGAAGCATGAGCTCCGAATGTCGCACGCAGGGTGTCTCGGAGCTCGGGCTCAACCTTGCCTTCGTCGACCAGCTGGTCGATCACCTTATCCTGGTGTCCCAAATTCAACCCCTTGATTGCGCCCGCGACAGCAGAGCTTTCAGCGCGATGCCGTTCATGGGTGCCATCCTATGCGGGCTTGCCGAGGGGGGCAAGCGGGGCAAGCACCCAAATTGCGCTCTCCGGGGTGGTTCTAAGACGCCTTAAGGCGGGATCGGGGGGTTACTCGAACTCGTCGAAGGAGGTCGCCGCGGGCAGGGGAAAGGAGGGAAAGCGCAGGTCGAGCACCTGAAAATCGGTCACGACGCTGACGACTTGCCCCTCATCGCCCAGGCCCACGTAGGTGGGGTAGTGGCCGGGACCAAAGCCGGTGTCGAAGGCGATGAGGTTGAGGCCCTCGGGCATCGGGAGCTTCAAGTCGCGGCGCAGATCCAGGGTGCCGTAGCCTGCGCCGGCGCGGCGGCGTTTGCGAAGACGCGCGAGCAGCAAGCGCTCAAAGTCGTTGTCTTCGGGCATCACGATCTGGTGGTAGTCGATGAGCGCGCCGGCGGTGGTGGCGTCCATAAAGCAGCCGAGCGAGGAGTCGACGGGGTAGCCCGGATCTTCATCGATGATGTCGAGCAGGGAGGGGCGCGGGGCGTCGGGCTGGTCGGAGTTGGCCGCCGGCAGGCTCATCTCGGCCGGTTCCCAGCGGCGCACCGGGCCCTCGCCGACGCGCACCACGGCGTAGGCGTTGCGGCGCTCATCGCGAAGCTCCGCGACCAGCAGATGCACCGGGTACTGGCCTGGATCCAGGCTGAGCGCGAAGGGCTCGGTGTCGAGCGCGTGCAGCGGGTCGCAGGCGATGAGCTGGCCCGTGGGCAGGTTGATCGACCCGACCGAGCGGCGATGAACGACGATGTCGAAGCCCAGCCCGTCGATGATGGTGCCGTCTTCGAAGTCGCGAAAGGCGTGAAAGCGCATGGGTTTGCCATCGGTAAAAGGGCACGCCGGAAACGAGCGAGGCGCGCCGCTCCCGGGCGGAGGGCGGCTCGGTCCGGGATGCCAGATCAAAACGACTCGCGAAGGGGCGATTATTTCGATCGCAGGAGGCTTAAAATGCGCGAAACGACGCGCAATTAAGCCCTTCTGGCAGCAATGCGCGGGCTCAGCCGGCGGTGCTCTTCTGGACGGCGATCTGGCAGAGCTCGAGAAAACTCTCAGCTTTGAGGCTCGCGCCGCCGACCAGGCCGCCGTCGATGTCGGGCTGGGAGAGGAGCTCGGCGAAGTTGGAGGGTTTGACGCTGCCGCCGTAGAGGATGGGCATGGCCTGGGCGGTCTCGCGATCGAAACGATCTTCGAGGACTTCGCGCAAGAAGGCGTGCACTTCCTGGGCCTGCTCCGGGGAGGCGGTCTTGCCGGTGCCGATGGCCCAGATGGGCTCGTAGGCCAGGATGACGCGGCGCGCCTCATCGGCGCTGAGTCCGGCGAGTGCGGCGCGGACCTGGAACTCGACCTTGTCGCGGGTGCGGCCGGCTTCGCGCTCGTCGAGGGACTCGCCGAAACAGACGATGGGGTGGAGGCTCTGGGCGAGCAGCGAGCGGGTCTTGCGGTTGACGCCCTCATCGTCTTCGCCGAAGTACTGCCGGCGCTCGCTATGCCCCAGAATCGCATACCGCACGCCGAGCTCGCGCAGCATCGGGGCGGCCAACTCGCCGGTGTAGGCGCCGGACTCGGCCCAGTGAGCGTTCTGGCTGGCGAGGAGCACCGGGGAGGAGGCCAGAGCCTCACCCAGCGCGGAGATGTGCAGGGCGACCGGGGCGACGATGGCGGTGACCCCCCGGGTAGGAGCTCCCTCGGCGATGGCGCGGCCCAGGGTGAGGGCGTCGGCCTGCGAGAGGTTCATCTTCCAGTTTCCAGCGACGATGGGCGTGCGCATCGGGAGCTCCGGGTGGGTGGCCGGGGCGCGCTTTTGAGGGGCGCTCCGGGGGGGTTGAGGTCAGCGTTTGCGCCGGCGTTTCGAGTTACCCCGTGGGTGCGTTACGTACGTGCGAGGTGCTCGGGCCAACGGGCCTTCCGGCAAAGGAGGACAGGGCGCAAGCGTTGCGGCAGGGTGACCTCCACACTCTTGCATGAGGCGATCGCCCCGTTCAAGAGCACACTTCCACCCCGGCCATGGTGGGTTTTGAAAAAAGATGGTCCCGATCGAAGTTCGGTCGAGTTTTTGATCGGGATGCTGCGTGCAAATGCTTGATTTGATTGAGGAATTGCCCGCGTGACGGGAGTTCGTCACGCGGGCAACCTTTTGCGACACCTTGATGTTGCGACGGCTTATGTCGGTTGGAACGAAGGCGTCGAGGGCACGAGAGGTGTCAGCATCATCGACGCCTTTGAATCAATCGATGGGGTAGTTCGCCCGCAGCGCGTCGATGCCCGGCAGAGACTTGCCTTCCAGAAGCTCCAGGCTGGCGCCGCCGCCGGTGGAGACATGGTCGATGGACTCGGCCAGCCCCGCCTTCTCGATCGCCGCCAGCGAATCGCCACCGCCGACCACGGTGTAACCTTCCGCGTCGGCCATCGCGCGGGCCACGGAGAAGGTGCCTTCGGCGAAGGCGGGTTTTTCAAACACACCCATCGGGCCGTTCCAGAAGATGGTGGAGGCGCGGGCGATGGCGCGGCCATACTCCTCGGCGGTGCGCGGGCCGATGTCCAGGCCCATGGTGCCGCCGGGCACGATGTTATCGTCGGTGATGGTGGCCTCGGTGGCCTCAAAGCTCGGGGCGACGCGGTGGTCGACCGGAAGGCGCAGCTTCACGCCCTGGGCTTTGGCGCGGTTGAGGATCGAGGTGGCCTGGTCGATGAAGTCGCGCTCGACCAACGATTCACCCACGCCCACGCCCTGGGCGGCCAGGAAGGTGTAGGCCATCGCCCCGCCGATGAGGATCTCGTCGACCTTGTCGAGCAGGCTCATCAAGACGCCGAGCTTGTCGCTGACCTTGGCGCCGCCGACCACCGCCACAAAGGGCTTTTCGGGACGCTGGAGAAGTCGGCCCAGCCCCTGCAACTCCGCGCGCATCAGGAGGCCGGCGGCCTTATGGTTGCGATCGAAGAATTTGTTGATCGTATACACCGAGGCGTGCGCGCGGTGCGCGGCGCCGAAGGCGTCGTTGACATAAAAGTCCGCCAGCTCCGCCAGCTCCCTGGCGAAGGCGTCGTCGCCGGACTCCTCGCCGGGCTCAAAACGCAGGTTTTCGAGCAGCATCACCTGATGGCGAGGCTTCAAGTCGGCGATCAGTTCGGCAACATCCGGGCCGACCACCGCCTCGGGGAAGACCACCTCCACATCGTAGAGGAGCGTGTCGGTGTCGAGGAGCTGGGCCAGGCGCGCGGCCACCGGCTCCATGGTGTACTTCGGGTTGACCTTGCCTTTGGGGCGGCCCAGGTGGCTGCATAAGATCACCTTCGCGCCGGCCTCCAGGCAATGCACGATCGTGGGCAGCGCAGCGCGAATGCGCGTGTCATCGGCGACCTCCCCGTCTTTGAGCGGGGTGTTAAAATCAACGCGGATGAGCACGCGTTTTTCGTTGAGGTCGAGCTCGTCGACGAATTTGATGCCGGTGGTGTCCATCAGGCTTTTGGGCTCCGCAGCGTCGGGCGCAAGCGCCCCACAGGTTCAGTCGTTCAGATCAGCGGTCATTTGAGTGAGTGCGGGAGACGCTCCCGCGCCGGAAGCGTCCCCCGCACCCGACCCACCCCGGAGCATCGCTAAAAAAGTCGGTGCTAAAGGGTGGGTGTTTTGCGTTTTAAATCAGAGGTTTACGCGGTCTTTTTGGCAATAAATTTCGCCACATCGACCATGCGGTTGGAGAAGCCCCACTCGTTGTCGTACCAGGAGATGACTTTGATGAAGTCATCGCCGAGCGCCATCGTGGAGAGGCCGTCGACGATCGAGGAGTTGGGGTTGCCGATGTAGTCCGAGGAGACCAGCGGCTCGTCGGAGAAGCCCAGGATGCCCTTGAGCGGGCCTTCGGCCGCTTCGCGCAGCGCCTTGTTGACCGAGTCGACGTCGGCTTTTTTGCCGAGACGCACGGTCAGGTCGATGCAGGAGACGTTGGGCGTGGGCACGCGGATGGCCATGCCGTCGAGCTTGCCCTTGAGCTGGGGGAGGACCTTGGTCACGGCGATGGCCGCACCGGTGGTGGTGGGGATCATGTTGACGGCCGCCGCCCGCGCGCGACGGAAGTCGGAGGGGTGGGGGGTGTCCAGGATCACCTGGTCGTTGGTGTAGGAGTGCACCGTGGTCATCAGGCCCAGCTCAATGCCGAAGACTTCGTCGAGGACCTTGGCCACCGGCGCAAGGCAGTTGGTGGTGCAGCTGGCGACGTCGACGATCTTCATGTCGTCGTTGAAGTCGTCGTTGTTCACGCCCATGCAGAGCGAGAGGTCGACGCCTTTGCCCGGGGCCGAGATCAGCACGCGCTTGGCGCCGGCGTCCAGGTGCTTGGCGGCCTGCTCGCGCTTGCGGAAGACGCCGGTGCTCTCAATGACCATATCGACGCCCAGCTCGCCCCAGGGGAGCTCGGCCGGGTCGCGCAGCGAGGTGACCTTGAGCAGCTTGCCGTCGATGCGGATGCCGCCTTCGACCGCTTCGACTTTGCCCGGGTAGGTGCCGTGCACCGAGTCGTATTTGAAGAGGATGGCCAGCTGTTCGGGGCTGGTCAGGTCGTTGACGGCGACCAGTTCCACATCCGGGTCGGCCAGCGCAATTCGCCCCACACAACGTCCAATGCGTCCAAAACCATTAATCGCGATCTTCGTCGTCATAGCATCTCCATTCGGGGTCAAGAGGTCGTCGTTTTAAAGGCGCCTGGCCGGCGCGTCTGTGGGTGTTTCTCTAACACTCGCGCGCCCAATGCAAGGCCCGGCTTCGGCCGGCGAGTGCGGTCGGGCGCAATCAACGTTGGAGCCGGTAGCTTAGGCACCGGTTGGCTTGAAACAAGGTACGCAGCGGGGGGCGCCCGCAGGCCGGGGCGTTTTGCGTGAAGGAATGCGCGGCGGTGCTGGTGGGCTTCCTGATCAGGAGCCGTCAGCCAGTCCGAGATCGTTGTTAAGTTAGGTTGCGATCTTAGAGGGGTTGGGCTAGGAGGTGCGCATATTTTCCAGTGGGAGCCGCAGCGCGTGCCTTCGACGAGGGGTCGGGCAAACCGGTGTGTCTGTGGTGATATGGAGGTCGCAATGGGGCTGGCAATTGGTGTGGGAGCGCTGGTGCTCTTTGAGCAAGACAATCCGGCGGCGGCGCAGGCGATGCGCGAAGATCTGGCATATATCAACACGGTGTTGGAGGCCGAGGGGCTTCCCACGCATCAGGAGCCCGAGGCCTTTGAGGGGATCGAGGGGGGGCGACCACGTCCGCGCTCGTCGCTGAACTCCTTTCCTTACTCCTGGCTGCATTACCTGCGGCGTTTCGGGGCGCATATCATGCGCGATCCGCGCTGGGTGCCCTACCCGGTGGAGCCGGGCGAAGATCCGGCCGATGACCGGGTGTTGCGCCAGCTCTACCGCCAGCTGCGCTCGCACCTGCTCTGCCACTCCGACAGCGAGGGGTATTATCTGCCGATCGACTTCCACGAGATCTACTTCGATCCGAAGCATAAGATCCGCGGCGGGGCGCTGGGCTCATCGTACCGGTTGCGCGAGGAGCTTTTGCTGCTGACCGACGCGCTGGAGATCGAGGTCGACGCCGACGGCAACCTCGACGAGGACTATGTCACGGAGTTGGCCGCGCAACGCCCCACCGGTGCGCCTTATGCGATTGAGCGTCTGGTGTGGCTTGCGCTCTATGAGGCGGCGCGTCTGAGCATTGAGCATAAGACGGCGATCACCTTTTATTGATCACGACTTTTCGGGCGATCGCGTCGACGTTGATATGCCCCGAAAAACGAGCGCAGTGAGTCTGGCGCTTAGAAAAAATCCAGGGGATCGCCCGGCCCAAAGAGGGGGCGGCCGACCTCCTCGGGCTCGGTGTGAGGGTCGTCGACGGGAGGATCGTGGGACTCGCAGCTGCAGGGGATGATATGCGGGTCGAGGCGATAAAAACGCCCGAGCTCCTCATAAAGATCGGGGGCTTCTTCGAGGAGAAGATCCGGCAGCTCGAAGAAGGCTTCGGTGGCCACGGCAAAAAACTCCGCCTCATCTTCGGCGCCATAAAGATCGAGGAAAGCCTGCTCGGGGTGTTGGCGCAGCGCGTCAAAATAATGCTGGAAGACGCGCGCCCAGGGCTCATAATCTTCCCCGCTGTGCAGAAGGGGCGTGCCGTCGAAGTAGCCGCTGGAGACGTCGAGCACGTGGGCCAGCTCGTGGAGGATGGGGTTGTAGCCGCTGCAGGGGTAGGCCAGGCCCTCCTGGCAGGCCGGCCAGCTCAGCACGACGGTGCCAAAGGGGTGGGCTTCTCCGTGGATCGGTCCGCCGAAGGCGTCGTCGGGGCGCACAAAGTCTTCGCCGTAGATCACGAACTCGCTTAAGCGCTCAAAGGCGTCCAGGGGCAGGGCGCGGGCTATGCGCGCGCCCTGGATGGCGATGGTCAGCCGAATGGACTCATCGAGCTCAAAGCCGCCTGCGCCGACCCAGTGTTTTTGTTTCATGAGGATCTTCAGGTGCGATTCCAGCCCCTCGCGCTCCAGGGTGTTGAGCTCATTGAGAAAGGGCAGCGCGTCGGCCAGGGCCTGCTCCCAGCTCTGCGGGAGAGGTTCTTTGAGCAGGGCGTTTCGCCGAAAGCGTTTGAAGAGACCAAACATCAGGATCCCTGGTGAGCGGAGGGCAGATCGAGGATGGCGCCGGAGTTATAGCGCGGCGGGAGGCTTCATGCGAAGCTGCGCGGGCGCCACTAAAGATGGTCGCAGCCTGGGACAACGCCAGCGCGCCGGCTTGAAAAGTCGCCCCTGGCGAGGCTAACACCATAGGCAGTGTGTGGATGATGGATCGTTAAAGCGCGAAAAGGTTGCGACTTTTCGCCGAATCGAAAGGTGCAGGCTGTGAATGTGAAGAGGATGTTCTGGAAGATCGCCGGGGTGTGGCTGGCCGCGCTGTGTGTGCTCGTTGCGGGGGCGGGAGTTGCTGCCGCTCAGGAGCAGGCGCCGCTGCGGCTGGGGTATATCAATACCGCCGGCGATAGCGGTGAGCGTTCTTATGAGAGCATCGAAGATGCCCTGGAGGAGAGCACCCAGATTGAGCTCCTCGATGAGGGAGATGTGCTGGATCAGGCCCGGGCGATGGGACTTGAGCTTGCGACCTTTCGGCAGAGCGCGCTTCGGGAAGAGAACCGCGCGGAGTTCGCCCGGCTGATGTCGGAGGGGAACATCGAGGGGCTGCTCATTCACGATGTCTTCGGCGGGGGCAACACCCTGCAGGTGGTGGTGCTGGGGCCGCAGGGCGAAGAGCTCGCCGATGTGCGTTACAACATCCGCCGCGGGCGCATCGACCAGGAGGGGGTGATGCAGGTGCTGCGGGAGGTCTTCTCGGCGCTTGTGCCCGAGGTGCTGGCCTACCGCGAGGCGCAGGAGCTGGAGCGTCAGCGCCGGCTTGAGGAAGAAGAGGCCGCCCGCGCGCAGACCGACGCCGAGGTCGAGCCGCTCGATGACGAAGACGACCTGCGGGCGGCGGCCGTCGCCCGGCATCGCCAGCAGTACGGCAACCTTGCGCCGCACTTAAAGGTGCGCGCCGGGCTTGTGGTGGGGCAGCGGATGATGCGCCAGAATACCAATGAAGCCTTTGAGATCAACCACAACACGCCGCTTTTAGGAGGGGGAGCGCGCGTGGACGCGATGGTGGCGATCTTTGATGGAGGTCGGGCGGCGCTGGAGGTCGGGGGGCATTTTGATATCGCGCCCTATACCTCGCAGTTTGCCGACGAGCCGCTGGCCGGGCAGTACATGCGCGGGGGCGGGCAGGTGCGTTATGTGCGCGGGCTGGGGCCTTCGCTGAAAGGTCGCGGGATTGTGGGGGCGGAGTTCTTGAACGCGACGCTCGCGCCCAACGCCCTCTACACCGGCCACAGCTATCTTGCGGCCCAACTCGGGGTGGGGCTGGGCTATGCGTTCGGGGAGCTTGCGGAGCTGAATCTGGCTGCGCTCTTTACGCCGGTGATCAGCGGCACGAACTCGGCCGGGGCGTACGGGGAGGGCAGCTTTGCGCCCAGCGCCTCGGCGCAGGTGGGGCTTGTGGTGCGCACCTTTGAGCCCTTCTTGATCGGGGTGGATTACACCTACCAGCTGCACCTGCGCGAGTTCCCGGAGCCTGTGATCGTGGAGGCGCCGGTGAGCAGCCGCGACCAGTTTCATACGGTGCTGATCTCGGTGGGTTACCGCTTTGATTTTGGCGGCTAAGTTTTGGATGCAGCAAAAATCAAACGAGGCGCTCACCCGCATGGTGAGCGCCTCGTCGATGGGTCGATTTGAATGTCTGTGAGACTCTTTGAGCCTTAAGACTGGGTGGCGATCATGAACTCGCGGATCATCTTGGCGGCCAGCGCCGAGGTGATGCCGGCGTGGTCCAGGGGCGGGCTGGTCTCGACCAGATCGAAGCCCACGAGGTTCTCAAACGTGGGGAGGAAGCGGGCGATGGCCAGGGCCTGGTGGCTGCTCAAACCGCCGGGCTCCGGGGTGCCGGTGCCGGGGGCGTAGGCCGGGTCGACCGCGTCGATGTCGAAGGTGCAGTAGACGGGGCGGTCGCCCCAGAGCGCGCGCAACTTCTCAAGCTCCGCGATGAGCTCGGAGGTCGACTCGGTGAGGATCTGCGGGATGTGCTGGTGGGCGAACTCGGCCTCTTCGGCCGGGCCGCTGCGCACGCCGATCTGTGCGAGGCGAGGGGGCTGATCGGTGGGGCTCATGCCCAGCGCGTTCCAGCACAGGCGCAGGGCGGTAGCGTGGCTGAGCTCCTGATCGGCGTAGGTGTGTCGAAGATCAAAATGAGCGTCGACGTGCAGGATCACCGCGTCGGGAAAATGCTTTGCGATGGCGCGCACGATGCCGGCGCTCACCAGGTGTTCGCCGCCCATGGCCACCGGGCGTTTGCCGGCTTTGAGGATGTGGTCGACGGCCTCTTCGATGATGTCGAGGCAGGCCGCCGGGTTGCCGAAGGGAAGCTCCAGGTCGCCGGCGTCGAAGAAGGTGTCTTCGGCCAGGGCGCGGCGTTGCTCGACGGAGTATTCTTCGAGGTTGTCGGCGAAGTAGCGGATCTCGCGCGGCCCCAGACGCGTGCCGGCTCGAAAGCAGCAGGTGAAGTCCATGGGGATGCCAAAGAGGATGTTGGGGGCGGCCTCAAAGCCGGGCGCCGAGCCCAGAAATTGTCCGTAGGGTTTGTCGACAAAGGTCATCGCAGGCTCCGGGCGCCGCAAAGAGCGCGTCTTGGGGGGCGAAAGGGGGTCGATGAGGGGGATATGAGCCGGTGGCAAAAGCGGGCAAATCCACCGGGCAGCGTGTAGCCGAAAAGCGCGCGGGGGGCAATCGGTGCGCGCAGATGAGGCTTGACCTGAGGGGGGGAGGATTTAACATCTGGCCATTGTGTATTCACTGTGCTGGCGAGTGACCTGGGAGTCTCGCGGTCGGGTCAACTCTGCTCTTCGAGGGTTCGAAGAGGGGAGTCGTATGCGCCGCGTCTTGCTCTGAGGAGACTCCTGTATGGAAACACCCGCACGCCACAGCCCTTCGATTGATGCGACCGACCAGCTGCCCGAGGCCTCGCTGAAGCGCCCGGGGGCCGAGACGATCGTCAGCTACAATCCGGCCAACCAGCATGCCATCGGGGAGGTCGCGCGTACGCTGGCGTCGCAGGCCGCCGAGGTGGTGGAGCGTGGTGGGGAGGCCCAGCGAGCCTGGCGGCGGCGTCCGCTGGTGCAGCGAGTGCAGGCGGTTAAGGAGGTGCTGGGAGCGCTGATGGTCTGGCGCGAGGATCTTCTGGAGCTGGGGATCGAGGAGCTGGGGATGACACCGCTGGAGATGCGGCGCTCCTGGTGGCGGTTGATGGCGGTGGCCCGCGAGGTGCTTGAGCGTGCGCCGGAGCGTTTGTCTCAGGAGGAGTTGGAGGTGGGGCGGGGGCTCTTCTCAAAGCGGCGCGAGCGCGCGGTGGCGCACTGGCGGCCGCGCGGGGTGGTGGCGTGTGTGGCGGGGGCCTACGGCATGCTGGAGAGCACGGTGGCGCAGGGGTTGGCCGCGCTGGTGGCGGGCAACACGGTGGTGGTGGTCAGCGATGAGCGCGCGCCGCTTCTGCTCAGTTCGGTGGGCAATGTGATCGCGCAGACGCTCGCCACGCCCGGCGCGTGGACGACGATCTGCGGAGGCGATGATCTGGCCGAAGAGGTCGCGCGCCGCGCCGATGTGGTGGTGGTGCATGGCTCGGCGAGCCGCAGCCGGCGTGTGCGCGCGGCGGCCGCAGAGCGGCTCGTGCCGGTGTGGGGGCGCTCACCGGGGGCGGATGTGGCGGTGGTGCTCAACGATGCCGATCTGGTCGCGGCGGCGCGGGCGGTGGTCTGGGGAGCGATGTGCGGGGCGGGCCGTCGGGAGGCGGCAATCCGCCGGGTGTGGGTGCAGCAGTCGATCGCGGCGGTGTTTACCGACCAGGTCGTCGCCGAGGTGCTGCGCCTGCGACAGGGCATGCCCGGGGTCGAGGAGGTGGAAGTGGGGCCCCAGGCCGACTTCGGGGAGGTGGAGCTGCTCGAAGAGTTGATCGACGACGCGGTGGAGAAGGGCGCGAAGTTGCTTGTGGGCGGGTCGCGGCGTCGGCGGTGTGAGGGGGCGTTCTTTGAGCCGACGGTGATCAGCGGGGTCGATGAGACGATGGAGTTATGGCGAGCGCCAGTGCCGGGGCCGATTGTGGCGCTGACGGTGATGCGGTCGCCGGCCGAGGCGTCGATGCGTTGCCGCGATCGGGGAGGGCCTGTGCGGGCGTCGATCTTTAGTAAAAGCGTGAGCGTCGCCCGGGAGGTGGGGCTGCAGTTTGAGGCGTCGGTGGTGGGCATCAATGAGCCGGTGAGCGATCTTCCGCCGGGCTATGGGTCGCGCGAGGCGGCCTGCGGGGGGCTGCGCGATCGGGACGCGGTTGAGGCGCTGCGGGCGTGTTCGCGGCGCGCGGTGATGGTGGAGTCGGTGCCCGGGTTCGGGCGCGGATTGAGCCTGCGCGGCTTTGCGGACGCCGAGCGTCAGCAGCGCCTGCTGGATGCCTGGACGGCGCTGCGATTTGAGCGCGGCGTCACGCGTCGTGTCACCCAGATCTGGAACCACCTGAGGCCGGGATCATAATCTGGCCGGAAGTGCCCGCGCGCCCGGTCTGTACAGCCCTCCGGGGCACCGATAGAGTGGAAGATCGGACCGGCCTGCGACCTTTATAAGAGGGGCGTCGGCGACGGGCCGATCTTTTGGAGGCGAGTTATGACGGATGCATCAGTGGAGCTGGCCGGGCGGCTTCTGGATAAGATTGAGGCGTGTGAGGACGAGGAGCGCTACCGCGACTATCGCGATCAGCTCTACGCGCTGGGCACTCCGATTCTGGGGATCTTGCGGGAGAACCTGGGGCACCGTCATCACCTGCGTCGCATGGCCGCGGCGACCAACCTGGGGAGGCTGGGCGATCGGGAGTCGATCCCGAAGCTCATCGGGTTGATTCACGATCCGCACGCCGGCGTGCGGGAGATGGCCCTCTTTTCGCTGGGCATTCTGGGGGACTCATCCAGCACCGAGGCGGTGCTGGGCGCGATGCACGACTACGACGCCGATGTGCGCTACCGGGCGCTGGTGGCGCTGGGGGACCTGAACTACGCGCACCTCGAAGAGGTGTTGATTCGGGCGATGGAGGATGAGTCGTACGGGGTGCGCGAGCAGGCGCTCACGCAACTTCGCACGGTGGGCACGCCGCGTTGTCTGCCGGTGGTGCTCAAGGCGCTCCTGGAGCGCGAGCTGGAGATGCAGCAGAGCGCCGAGGAGATCCTCGATCGCCTGGTGCCGCGGCTGACGCGGGAGCAGTACAAGAAACTTCCCGACCAGCTCACACCGCGTGAGCGCCGTCTGGTGCTCAACTACCTGGAGGCGCGCAACCTTCAGGAGGTCTACGGCACTCTGTGGCAGCGCCTGCAGCTGGTCTCCAAGGCGTCGACGCCCTCGCGCGGGCTCGATAAGTACGGGCGACTGCTGCACTCCGAGGATGAGCGCTCTTATTTGATGCGGGCCTTTGAGCGCGAAGACGTCGTCAGCACGCTCGTGGAGCATTTCACCGACGATCGCAGCCAGCGCAGCATGCTGCTCGTGGGGGAAGCCGGGGTGGGCAAGACGGCGATCATTCACGAGGTGGCGCTGCGGCTGAGCACCGATGAGGAGGGCTGGCAGATCCTGGAGACGAACACCAGCGAGCTCATCAGCGGGACGCGTTATCTGGGCGACTGGGAGACCAAACTTAAGGAGATGGCCGAGGCGATCCTCAAGCACGATAAGGTGTTGATGTACATCACCAACCCCAACGATCTGCTGGGGGCCGGGGCGCACTCCAAGAGTGATGAGAACTTTGCGGACTTCTTCAAACCCTACCTGCAGCGCGGTCAGCTGCGCATCATCGCCGAGTGCACCGAAGATGATCTGAAGAATGGATTGAGCCGCGACCCGGGCTTCTTGCGACTTTTCCGTCAGGTCAAAGTGCAGCCGATGGATGAGGCCGAGACGCTCGCGGTGCTCAAGCGGCGGCTGAGCGCGCTGAACCTCGACGAAGATCGTCTGCTGCACGCCGAGCCGGGGTGTCTGGAGCAGGTTCGCGACTTCGCTGAGAGCTTTTATACGCGCAGCTTTGCGCCGGGGCGGGCCTGCGATCTGATGGATGCGTTGATCGATTATACTCTGCGTCAGGAGGAGCCGAGCACAGGTGAGTTTGTGCTGCGCAGCCACAACATTCCGCCCTGTCTGGCGGAGGTCACGGGCATGAGCCTGGATCTTCTCGATGATACGCTGCCGATGGACCTGGAGGAGACGCGGGCGTGGTTCAAGCGTCGGCTCATCGACCAGGAGCGGGCGGTCGATGCGATTGTGGACCGGCTGGCGATGGTCAAGACGGGCATGCACGATCCGGCCCGCCCGCTGGGGGTGTTTTTCCTGGTGGGGCCGACCGGGGTGGGCAAGACCTACTTTACGGGGCTTGTGGCCGAGCGTCTCTTTGGCTCGAAGTCGCGCATGGTGCGTTTCGACCTGAGCGAGTACCAGGGGCGCTTTGCGCTGGAGAAGTTGATCGGTTCGCCGCACGACAAAGATCGCGAGGGTTTGCTCACCGAGGCGATCCGCAACCAGCCCTTCTCGGTGCTGCTCTTTGATGAGTTTGAGAAGGCCGACGCCGAGATATTCAACCTCTTTTTGCAGATCCTCGATGAGGGGCGGCTCACCGACGCGCGCGGGCGCACGACGGATTTTCGCCAGACGCTGATCTTTTTGACGAGCAACCTCGGGGCCTCGCGCACCAGCGTGCAGGCCATGGGCTTTGGGACTGAGGACCGTCGTCAGGAGCAGGGCGCGCATATTCGCAACAAGCTCGATGAGTTCTTTGCGCCGGAGTTTCTCAACCGCCTCGACGAGGTGTTGGTCTTCAATCCGCTGAGCCCCGACGCGATGGAGCGGCTGGTGGAGCTGGAGCTGAACAAGGCGCTGGAGCGGCGCGGCTTTAAGCGTCGGCGCCTGCAGGTGGAGGTTGACCCGGCGGCTCGCCAGTGGCTAGAAGCGCGAGGGTTCAGCGAGCGCTTTGGCGCGCGCGAGCTCAAACGCACGCTGGAGAAACACGTGCTCACCGCGATCAGTCGCGCGCTGCTGGAGAATCCGGGGCCGCACGCCGGCAAGAGCGCGCGGGTGGGCGTGGTGGACGACCAGATCCGCGTGACCCTGCATAAGGCCACCACCCCGCCGGCGAAGTCGCCGGGGCTGCCGCGCGAGCCGCGCGCACCGAGTCGGGTGGAGACCCCCTGAAGACATGAAGTGAGAGTCACCATGAACGATGTCGAGCGATTCTGCGCGGCGCGCGGGCTGCCCGTAGACGCCCGCAGCCTGGAGCGTCTGGAGCAGTACGTGGGGCTCTTGCTGCAGTTCAATGAGGCGATGAACCTCATCGGCCCGATGGACAGGCAGGAGGTGATCGACGAGCTGATCATCGACAGCCTGGTGGCCGCCGAGGCTCGCCAGCCGGCCGGCCCGATACTTGATGTGGGCACCGGCGCGGGGCTGCCGGGGATGGTGCTCAAGATCGTGTACAGCGATCTTCCGATCATGCTTGTGGAGCCGCGGCGCAAGCGCGCGACCTTCCTCAAAATTGTGACGCACCGCCTGGGGTTGAGCGATGTTTCGATTCGCAATGAGCGTATCGAAGAGGTCGAGGGCGCGGGGTTTGATTACGTGATCTCCAAGGCCTTTCAGGCGCCGGTGCAGTGGCTGGAGACGGCGCGCCCCTTTGTGGCTCCGGGCGGGGCGGTGGTGTGTATGGCGCGTGAGCGCGACCGCCCAGAACTCTCCGAGCGCGCAGCTCAGCTCGACCTCACCCTGGCCGGCACCGCCGCCGGCGCCGGAGAGGGCGATGAGTTGCGCGTGAGCTTTGCGTTTGAGGCCCCTCGCCAGGGTTGAGCGCAGCTTTCGTCTGTAAACGGGTCTTCGTACCCTGGGGGGACGTTCGCCTCAGCGCCGGCGTCGGCGCGCGCTTAAGAGCGCGATGGCGATCACCCACCACCACCGAGCTCCGACAGACCCACCCGACTGCGCGCAGCCCGGCTCGCCAGCCTGACCCGGGGCGTCGCCGGCGTCAGGGGCAGCGCCGGCGTCGGGGATGTCGCCGGCGTCGGCGCCTTCGTCCACACTGCCCGGGTCGATGCCCAGGGTGCGGGCCAGCTCCGGCCAGACCGCCTGGCAGGGGTTGAGCGTGCCCTCGGCGCTGAGGCATTCGCTGCGCGGACCTTGAAGCTCGCGGAAGTCCACCAGGGGCTCCACCTCGCCAGCGGCGTCGAGCAGCGCCAGGTCGAAGCCGTCGGTGGCGCGGTGGCCGCAGATCAACAGGCCATCCGCAGTGGGGGTGAGGCAGCGGGCGTGGTGCTCGGAGGGGAGTGGTTGCCAGAGGTCTGGAGTCTGGCGCTCGGCGGTGAAGATGCCGGGGTTTTCATCGGAGCCACTGAGCCAGGCGCGCTCGCCAGCGGTCGAGAGGGCGCCGGCGGCAGGCCAGGCGTCGAGCTCAAAGACCGGGGCGCCCGGCGCGGGAAAGGCCTCAAGCTCGCTCCAGTAGACCTCCTGAGACTCGGGGCCCTGGGCGTGCCAGAGGAGCTGGCCGCTGGCGGCGGCCAAAAGGTAAGGGTAGCGGCGCTCGGCGGGGAGCTCGAAGAGGTTGAGCGCTGGTGCGGCTGAGCGTACATTGAGGTGGGCGACCACAGCCTCACCGCGGCGCTCATCCGGGGTGCGGAACGCGCTCAACGCCACCTGGCCTTCGCCCACAAATCGCACGCCGGTGGGGCGAAGATCGCTCAGGTCGATCGCGAGCTGCGACCAGGTGCGGCCGCCGTCCTGGCTGTAGTGCAGCTGCGCCTCGTTGGCGTCGGCCAGCGCCACGATGACCTCGCCAGTGGTCGGGCGGTGGGCGGCGTCGACCGGGGGAAGCGCGTAGGTGTGCACCACCTCGATCTGACAGCCGGCTTCGCTCAGCGCGACGCGATCTTCGCCCAGGCTCACCCAGCGATCGGCGGCGAAGGGCAGCATGATGTAGGTCTCACCCGCCTCAAAGGCCTCTTCGCAGATGTAGCGCGAGGGCGCGCTCTGCGACATCACCCCAAAATTGGTCGAGAGCGCCCAGAGCGCGTCGCCCCCACCGGGGTCGGTGAGGGCGAAGGCCTGGCGCGCCCGGGGGGGCGCGCCGTGGGCATAAAGCGCCGGAGAGGCGCCGAGCAGGGTGGCCGCCGCCAGCGCGGCAAGCGATGCCGGGCGGCGGCCGATGCTGGTGGCGAGGTCGATCATTGGACCGGGAAGCCGAAGTCGATCACATCGCGGCGGTACACGTCGGTGCTCGGCCAACGGATGTTGGCCACGTGCCAGAAATGACCCTCCGAGGGCATGTAGGTGTTGCGCAGCTGGAAGCGAAGCTCCCCGCGGATGTAGATGCGCACCGTGGCGTAGGCTGCGCCCAGGCCGCGGTCGGTGAAGTAGTAGACGCCCACGCCGTACTCCAGGCCCGACTCCGGGTTGGAGTGGTTGATGTTCTCCGGGCCGCCGCAGCAGGTGTCGTCGATGTCGAGGCGAGGATCGTCGCGCTCGTCTTCGGGGTTGCCCCAGTTGGGGAAGCGGTTGTTCCAGTAGACGCTGCCCTCGCCATTCCAGCGGCCCGAGGGGTGGAGGTAGTGCAGGTCGAGGTCCACGCCGGCGTCCGGGGTGGGGTTGGCGACGCCGGGGGCGTCCCAGACCAGCTGGATGTGCACATCATCTTCCGGAATCGCCTGAATCGTGACCGTGGCCGGCTCGCCGCAGCTGGCGACGCCCTGGTTGTCGTAGACCATCAGCTCGACGACGTAGGTGCCGGCGAGATCGAGGTAGAGGGTCGGGTCAACCTGGTTGGGGCTGGGGCTTAAGCGGGCCTGGGAGTTTTCGGGAGACTCCAGGATGCTCCACTCGTAGAAGTCGATCTGACCGTCGGGATCGAAGCTCGAGCCGCCCAGAAGTTCAATGGTGTTGAGGGGAAGGGCGGTGCCTTCGGTGAAGGTGCGGGTGGTGTTGAGGATGCGGCCTTCGGCCACGGCCACCGGGCATTCGTTGTCGGTGCCCTCACCGAGGAGCGCGATCTCATAGGGGGAGGCGACGGTGTCGTTGCTCTCGATGGTCAGTTTGGCCTCGTACGAAGCCGTCTCGGAGACCGGCGCGAAAAGCACCTGGAAGGTCGCCGAGCGCGAGGGATCGATGATGACCGGGGCGTCGTCGGGGTCGCCGCCGAGCGGGTCGAGGTTGAGGTCGAAGATGCTGTCGGGGTTCTCGCTCAAGAAGACGTTGGTGAGCTCCAGCGGGGTCTCGGCGCTGCAGTTGGTGATGACGACCGAGCGGCGGCCGACCTGACCGGCGGAGCTTGCGCCGAAGTCGAGGACTTCGCCCTGGTTGACCTCCATGCACGGCGCGCCGCTGTTGCCGAGCAGGTCGAGCGAGAAGGTGGAGCGGTTGGGATCGTTGGAGAGGATCGTGATCTCGCCAGACGAGGGGTTGTTGTTGATCGGTCGGAACCACACGCGAATGTCGAAGGCTTCGCCGGGCTCAAGCACCTCGGGCCACTGCTCGGTGTCGCTCTCCAGGTCGGAGGGGTCGGCGCCGGGGGCGGGGAAGGACATGTCAAAGTCGGTGTTCTGACTGATCAGGATCTGGCTGATGTTCAGCGGGGTGGTGCCGATGTTCTGGACGGTGTTCAGCGTCCAGGCTTCTTCGCCGGCGGGCACGCGGTTAAAGCGCACAATCTGGTTGGCGAAGATCTGCGGGCCGAGCTGCGGGGTGTTGAGCTCGACGATGACCTCGGCGTTGTTCGGATCGTTGGTGCGCATGCGAACTTCGGCGCGGGCCGGGTCGGGGGTGAGCGGGATGTAGCTCACGCTGAACTCGTGCGACTCGCCCTCGGGGATCTGCAGGGTGCTCAAGAAGCCCTGACCGCGGCGAAACTGTGGGGTGGGGCTCTCGTCGATGAGCTCCATCTCGGTGATGTTGAGCACCGAGCCGCCGGTGTTGCTGATGATCAGCGTGGTGGTCTCGCGCTCCCCGATGGGGGTGTCGGGGAAGTTGAAGCTCGACGGAGAGACGAGGATCGAAGGCGCATCGAGCCCGGAGAGGTTGCCGTCGTCGCCATCATCGTCGCCGCAGCCAACCGCGCCGACGAGCAGCATCATGGCGAGGGGCAGCAAGAGCGAGGAGAGCCGACCGGCGCTCGGGGTGGAGGGCAGAAGCGGGTTGAACATAGGTTCCTCTCAGACTTCGGAGACCGAATCGCGGTGCAGGCCGGGGTTGGCCTTAAAGGAGGGGGAGGGGTCGCGGAGTTGCGATGAGCGCGTCAGGGAGACGCCGCCGCGTGGGGAATGTCGCCGACAAAGGAAGGTCCGGCGACAGGACCATTCGCGGCGAATAGTAGCTATCTTCTCAAACACATACAAGGATCGAGCTGAGCCGAGGCCGGGGGGCGTGGCGAGCTCAGATGCCGGCTTTGTAGAGGTAGAACCAGTTGGCCGCCGGCAGCAGCACGAGCAGGGCTTTGAAGGCCAGGTCTTCGCGGTGGCTTAAGCTCAAGACGAGGCGGCGCTGGCGCAGGTAGGTAAAGAGGCTGAGCACGCCCCAGATGGCGATCAGCGCGTAGAGGGCGATGATCAGGGGCTGAAAGGCGATGGCCGCGAAGATGTCGCCGCGGGTCAGCGCCAGCGTGGCGCGGGTGGCGCCGCAGGTGAGGCAGGGCATCTCGAAGAGGCGTTTCATGCCGCAGGTGGAGAACTCCCACACGCCGGTGCGCACCGCCCAGGCACCCAGCGGCATCGCAAAGAGGGGCAGCATCACCAGGGCCCCGACCGGGACCTCGCCCAGGGGGCGCTGTGTGGTGTAAATGCGCATAAACGTTGGGAGATTGGAGTGTTACCAGAGCTGCAGGAGGATGCCCACGATCTCTTCGGCGGTCAGGCGCGCGGCCTCACCGGGGGTCAGGCCGGTGTGCACCGCGCGGCGAAGCACCGCCGAGATGGCCACCCCGCGGCCGTAGACCGCGCCGGTGGGCGTGGTGATCTCGGAGAAGAAGACGTCGGCCTCGGTCTGGTGCAGGGTGTAGGTCAGGCGCGCCGTTGTGAGGGTGCGCTCCATCGTCTCGATGGCCGCCTGGCGCGAGACGTAGGCGTCGGCCCAGACCTCTTCTTTTTTGAAGGCGGTGCTCAGCGAGGAGGGCAGCCAGGTGTGCAGGCGCCCGAAGATGCGCTCGGGATGATCGTGGGTGGCCAGCGCCACCGGCAGGCTGTCGTGCAGGGGGATCACGGCCAGATCGCCGGAGTCGAGCGCGTCGAAGAACTCGTCTTCGTCGACCTCGTCGGCGAGTTGGTCGGCGCTCTCTTCGTCGCGCTCCACCACGGCCCAGAGCCCGGGGGCAAGGCGAGAGTAGGCGCCGCCTTCGGGGTCTTCGACCCAGTCTTCGAGAAGGTCGATCCAGGCCCATTTGATGTTGAAGGGGCGGCCGAAGACCTCTTCGAGCTCGTCTTCGTCGAGCTCGTCGTAGACCAGCGCGCTCTCGGCGTCGGGGTGCCAGGTGGGCATGGCCTGGGGGTCGAGGCGGCGGCGGGGCTGCAGGTCGTAGCGCAGCGTCTCTTCGAGGCGGTCGACAAAGACGCGGATCACGCCGGCGTCGTCGGCAAAACCGTAGGTCAGCGCGGCGCGGCGTGTGGCGTCGGGGCCGACCTCGGTGCCGCAGTTCTCACACTCGTAGCCGGCCTTGAGGTAGGCGCGCTCCGCGAGCTCGTCGAGAAGGTCGAGGCTCAGCGTGTGGAAGGCGGTGCTGTGGTAGAAGCGCTGGTACTGCACATGCCCGCAGAGCTGGCAGGCGCAGTCCAGGTCGACCATGTACATGACCTCGGGCTCGCCAGCCGGGCCGCGCTGAAAATGAAAGACAAAGGGTTCGGCCATGGAGCGCTCCGGGGCGGCGGATCCGAGAAAAGGGTGGGGCGATCAGACGTCGAGCTCATCGACGTAGCGGGCGTTCTCCATAATGAAATCAAAACGCAACGACGCATCCTTCCCCATCAACTCGCCGATGACCTGATTGGTGTCTTCGCGGTGCTCGTCGCGCACCACGACTTTGAGCAGGCGGCGTTGTTCCGGATCGAGGGTGGTGGATTTGAGGGTGTCGGCCATCATCTCGCCAAGACCCTTAAAGCGCTGCAGGTTGATCTTCTTGGTCTTCTTGCGGCGCTCGAGCTTTTTGAGGGTGCGCTCGCGCTCGGCCTCATCGAGGACCCAGAAGGTCTCGTTGCCCCAGTCAATGCGGTAGAGGGGGGGCTGGGCGATGTAGAGGTAACCCTCGTCGATGAGCCGCGGCATGTAGCGGTAGAAGAAGGTCAGGAGCAGGGTGGAGATGTGCAGGCCGTCGCTGTCGGCGTCCATAAGCAGGATGATCTTATGGTAGCGCAGCTTGGAGGCGTCGAAGGTGTCGCCCAGGCCGCAGCCTAAAGCGTCGGCCACGTCGCGCAGCTCCTTGTTGCTGGAGACTTTGGAGAGGGTGGCCTGCTCGGCGTTGAGGACTTTTCCGCGCAGCGGGAGGATGGCCTGGGTGCGGCGATCGCGGCCCTGTTTGGCGTTACCACCGGCGGAGTTCCCCTCGACGATGAAGAGTTCGCACTCCTCGGGGTCGGTCGAGGAGCAGTCGGCCAGCTTGCCGGGGAGGTTGAGGCGGTGGCTCACGGCGCGCTTGCGCTTGACCTGCTTGGCGGCCGAGCGGCTGGCCTGGCGGGCGCGGGCGGCCTGGATGATGCGCTGGGCGATGGCGTTGCCGGTGTTGGAGTTGGCGTTGAGGAAACGCTCCAGCTCCACGCGCACAATCCCTGAGACGATGCTGCGGATGTCCGGGTTGTTGAGCTTGCTCTTGGTCTGGCCCTGGAACTGCGGGTCCATCATAAAGACGCTGATGATGGCTTTGAGCCCCTCGCGGATGTCTTCGGAGGCGATGTTGAGGCTTTTGGGCGCCAGATCGTGGGTGTCGAAGTAGGTGCGCATGGCCTTGACGACGCCGTCTTTAAAGCCCTGCTCGTGGGTGCCGCCGTCGGCGGTGGGGATGCCGTTGACAAAGGCGCGCAGGTCTTCGGAGGTGTCTTCGGTCCACTGCAGCGCGATCTCCACGCGGGCGACGTTGGGAGCCGGATCGGCCTCGCGCACCACCACGACGTCGGTATGGATGGGGGGCTGGTTGCTGGATTTCTGGATATGCGCCAGAAAATCTTTGATGCCGCCTTCGTGCTTGAACTCGTGGAATTTGCCGTGGAGCTCGTCGCGAAAGAGGATGCGCAGGCCCTGGTTGAGATAACTTTTGATCTCGAGCCATTCGGCGATCAGCGTGGCGTCGAAGCTGGTGTCTTCAAAAATCTCGGCGTCGGGCCGAAAGAAGATCTCGGTGCCGGAGCCGCGCGCGTCGCCCATCTCGGCGATGGGGCCAAGCGGGATGCCGCGGGCAAAGGACTGCTCGTGCAGGATGCCGTCGCGCTTGATGCGGGCGACCAGACTCGTGCTCAGCGCGTTGACCACCGAGGAGCCCACGCCGTGCAGGCCGCCGGAGGTGAAGTAGTTGTCGTTGTCGAATTTACCCCCGGCGTGCAGGGTCGTGAGAATGATCTCCAGCGCGCTGCGGCCGTTTTTGGGGTGAATGTCGACGGGAATGCCCCGGCCGTTATCGCTGACCGTCATCGACTCGCCATCGGCGTGCAGGGTCACCTCGATAAAGGAGGCGTAGCCGTTGATGGCTTCGTCCACCGAGTTGTCGACGATCTCCCAGAGCAGGTGATGGAGCCCGGCCTTGCCGGTGCCGCCGATGTACATGCCGGGGCGCTTGCGCACCGGCTCTAAGCCTTCGAGGATCGTGATGTCTTTGGCGGTGTATTGACCAGCGGTGGCGCTCATAACTCAGCCGTGATGCGAGTGGGTTGAGATGGTTTCGGGCAGGCGTCGGGGCGACGCCGCCGACAAGATTCATTACAACGGCGCTTTTATCAAGCGGCCCAACGAAAACACCTGTTAAAATGTTCCGTAATCGTTACATCCCGGCCGCGAAACGCCCGGGCCGATACACCTCAAAAGGAAGACGATGAGCTATGTGCTGACCAATCTGGAGTTTGAGCTCGCGCTCAGTGGCGCGCCGATCCCGAAAGCGGTGCGGGCGATGTCAGCGAGGTGGTCGCATATTTTGAGGTTGCTTGAGCCGGAGGCCGAGGTGGTGGTCTGGCCGCCTGCCGAGGGGGCGGTTGCCCGGCTTGAGGCGGGGAGGCGGCTTGTGCCGTGGGGGTGGACCGGCGAGGTGGTGGCGTTTGCCGAAAGGGCCGGGCTGGAGGTGGGCCTGGTGGACATCGGGGTGGTTCGGGAGGTCAACGATAAGCGCTTCGGGCTGGGGATTGAGGCGCTGGCGGGCTCGGCGGTGTGTGGGAGTGAGGCGGAGTTGGCGGAGGCGGTCCGAGGGTTGGAGGCGGGCTGGGTGCTCAAACATCCCTTCGGGGTGAGCGGTCGGGGGCAGCTTCGGGGGCGCGGCGCGGAGCTTCCGGACGACGCGCGGCGGTGGGCGCAGCGGGTGTTTGGCGCGGGGTTGGGGGTGGTGGTGGAGCCGAGAGTGGAGATTGAGGCGGAGCGCTCGTTGCATTTCGAGATCGAGGCCGGGGGGGCGGTGCGGGAGGTGGGGATGTGCGCTCTGGAGGCGGATGCGACGGGGACGTTTCGGGGGCTTGGGCTTGGGAGTGCGGTGGATGTTTTGGAGGAGGACGCGTTGCTCTGGGAGGGGGCCAGGAAGGCCGCGCGGGCGGTAGCCGAGCGGGGGTACGTGGGGCCGGTGGGGGTGGACGCGTATGTGGGGTGGTACGTGGGGGAGCGGGTGGTGCGGGCGGTCAGCGAGATCAACGCGCGGGTGAGTTTTGGGAGGTTGGGGTTGGCGTTGTTGGGGCGTTTGGAGCGGTCGGGTTGGGAGGGGGCGCGGTGGGTGCATCCGGTGCGGTCGGAGCGCGGGGTGGGGGCTGGCGGAGAAGGTGGAGCGGGGGAGGGCGGTGTCTGCCTGCCGCAGGGTGTGGATCCGGCGGGGAGGTCGGGGACTTACGTGCTTCGAGGGTAACTCGGGCTGGTGCTGGTAGCTGGTGCTCGTACTCGTACTCGTGCTGGTAGCTGGTGCTGGTGCTGGTAGCTGGTGCTCGTACTCGTACTCGTACTCGTACTCGTGCTGGTAGCTGGTGCTGGTGCTGGTAGCTGGTACTCGTACTCGTGCTGGTAGCTGGTGCTGGTGCTGGTAGCTGGTGCTCGTACTCGTACTCGTGCTGGTAGCTGGTGCTGGTGCTGGTAGCTGGTGCTCGTACTCGTACTCGTACTCGTACTCGTGCTGGTAGCTGGTGCTGGTGCTGGTAGCTGGTACTCGTACTCGTGCTGGTAGCTGGTGCTGGTGCTGGTAGCTGGTGCTCGTACTCGTACTCGTGCTGGTAGCTGGTGCTGGTGCTGGTAGCTGGTGCTCGTACTCGTACTCGTACTCGTGCTGGTAGCTGGTGCTCGTACTCGATCTCGTACTCGATCTCGGGCTTGATCTTGATCTCGATCTCGGGCTCGTATCCAACCCAGGGACAGACATCAGGCGCATAAAACAAGGGGCATGTCCGTCCCTGGGTCGGACACCGGCGCCAGGGTTCGACCCGGTTTCAGACCCCGTTGCACCCACCCCCCTCCCCGGCCTACCTTCGTGCCTCCACATCCCAACCACTCGCCGCTCCCGGGAGGAGCGCGCCACCGCCGAGGTCGCTGATGGCAGGTTATCTTAATGAGATGGAAAACGAGGGTCTGATCGTCATCGGTCGGCCGGTGCGCAGTGAATTTGAGAGCGCTGACGCCATCAAAAAGGCCGCGGCTTTTGTAGCGGAGCTGGGCGCGAAACATGGCGTGCCGCTGAGTTTTGTGTACGCCGGCACCACCATCAACTGGCCCGATGATTTTGACTTCACACCCTCGCTTATCGGCATTGTGACGCATGTGGACTACGGCTCCGACGAGATGGACGGCAACGAGCCGCTGCCCCGCCAGGCGCTTGAGCCGCGCGAGATCCCCGACGCGATCTGGGAGGCGCTTGGCGAGTACGGGCTGGAGGTCGAGGACGAGACCTCCACGTATCTGGCGGTGGCCGGCTGGACCTGGACCGAGATCAAGGGCGCCGATGGCGAGCGCATCAAGGGGGTCTCGGCGGAGGATTACGGCTATACGCGCATCGATGGGATCGCGCGGATCATGAAGGGGGATGAGGCGCTGACGATGCGGACGTCGTACTGTTGAGGTTTTGGAGCATTCGTTCAGCGTCTCCTCCCAGCCCTGGGAGTAAGGGGGAGGCACAAGACCTCCCCCTACGGCTCTGACGAGGGAGTAAGGGGGAGGCACAAGACCTCCCCCTACGGCTGTGGCGCGGACTCCAAAAAAGGCACAAAATCTCCCCCTACGGCTCTGGCGAGGGAGTAAGGGGGGAGGCACAAGACCTCCCCCTACGGCTGTGGCGCGGACTCCAAAAAAGGCACAAGACCTCCCCCTACGGCTCTGGCGCGAGCCGGTTACGAGCCCCGAACACGTCACCCTCTTCTCCACCTCTCCCCTCTCTGCTAACCTCCCCCACTTCACACCCAACCTGCAGTCAGCGGCGAACATGGTCGTCATGTCGGCCGCTGAGGTTGCGCTACCCTGAAGGGGAGGTATCGCAATGCGCATTGTATCTCAGAATGAATTCTTCCAGTCCTACGCTCTTCCGCCCTCGCGCCTCGGCTGGGCCGCTCGCCGCGCCCGGGAGGGGATTGAGAAGGTGCAGCCCGCGCCGCCAGCTCCGATCGTCGACTGCAACGGGGAGTTGATCGAGCTGACGGAGCGCTACGCCGAGCGCCACCGCGCCTGGCAGGCCGCCCGCAGCTCCAAGGCCGACCCCGAGCTCGCGTTGAGCGACAACAAGCTCGACACGAGTTTTTCCAATTTTGTGAGCCGCGCACGCAT
>NZ_VOSM01000018.1 GCF_007997015.1 Lujinxingia vulgaris | reverse complement strand
GGCGTCGCGGCCAGTTGAATCCCCGCCGGCTGATGGGTCTTTCGTTTGGCCGTCGACAGCCGCGCCTCAACGCACGCCCCGAGGTTGGCCCTGAGCGGCTTGCCCGAACAGTCGCCGAAGACGAAATCGCAGAAGGATTCGAGATCTGCGCACGAGGATGTGAAGTTTGAAATGTCCATAAGCGCGTTAGATCAGGCTTCGACCAGGGCCGCAATCAAAATCGGAAGAATCAATCAAGCAGTATTAAGTGGTTGGGTGGTTGTGAGGCATCGAGGTGTGCGACGTGGGTCGATTCGTGTGCGCCATCGGGGTTCACGGAACAACTCCAGGGGGTTTGTCCGTCTTTTGGACGGTTCGAGGTCGCGTTCGAGATCGAGGTCGAGGTCGCGGTCGCGGTCGCGGTCGCGGTCGAGTACCAGCACGAGCCCGATCAGACCACCTTACATACCCCAAACGGGGCGTCGAGGGGGTCAAAAAAGGCACATCCTACCTCTCGGCTTGGCGTCGAGGGGGTCAAAAAAGGCACCTCCTGCCTCTCGGCTGGACGTCGACGGGGTCAAAAAAGGCACATCCTACCTCTCGGCTTGGCGTCGAGGGGGTCAGAAGCCGCTCGCGAAGGGGCTGGCGGGGTGTGCAAGCAATTTCGTGTACGACCCTTCGACTCTTCTTAACTATCTGCGCGGCCTTCCCACGGAACGTAGTTTGGAACACGGTCTTGAAACGTCAGTTCAAGCTCAGAGCGAATGGCAGCCCAGTCGCTGCGGGGTAGCTTGAATCCGTCGTGAATCTCACGCAGCTTCAGGGTAATCAGACGCAGAGCACTGTCGTGATTGGGGAAGCTGCTCTTGGTTTTGGTGACTTTGCGTATCTGGCGGTGGAGGTTTTCGACCATGTTTGTGGTGTAGACCAACCGCCGCAATGCGTAGCCGTAGGTCCACAAGTTCTCCAGGTGAGGCAGGGCATTTTTCCACACATCGCAGAGGTGGGGCTCTTTTCGACGCCACTTCTCCTGGAGTTGTTGCAGCGCAAACTTCGCTGCTTCGAAGGAGACGGCCTGATAGATAGCGCGTACATCGGCGGAGGCCTCCTGGCGTAGTTTGCTGGGCACATAGCGCATGCTGTTGCGAATCAGATGCACCACGCAACGCTGGAAGCGAGTCTGCGGGAAATTCGTGGCCACGGCCTGCTCCATCCCGCTGAGGCCGTCGGCGCAGAGGATGAAAATGTCCTCCACTCCTCGCCGCTTCAGGTCGAGCAACACTTGATGCCAGAAGCTCGCGCTCTCCGATTTCTGCCCTTCGCCGGCCATCCAGACCCCGAGAATCTGGCGGATTCCCTCGCAGTTGTAACCTACTGCCGTGTAGACCGCGGTGCGCTCAACCCCGCTCTCGTGGCGTGTATTTACATAGAGGGCGTCGACAAAAATACAGGGCCAGACTGCCTCCAAAGGACGGTTTCGCCACGCAATAAGCTCCGGCTCAACCCTGGCCACCACCCGGCTCACCAGGCCGTCGTCGACCTCGATATTGTAGAGTTCCTCAACATGACGGTGAATGTCTCGCTGCGACATACCACTGGTGTAAAGTGAGAGAATCTGCCCGGCGATAGTCTCGCTGAGCTGCCCGTGCTTGGGCACAACCCGGGGCAAAAAACTGCCTTCCCGGTCCCGCGGCACCGAGATGGGCACCTCCCCAAATTGCGTTTTTAAGACCTTGCTTCCATAACCATTTCGCCGGTTGCCAAAGCGCAGAGCCTCACTCTCGCGCTCCCCCCGTCCGTAGCCCAGATGATGCTCCTGCTCGGCCTCCAACATGAGCTCCACGAACCTTCCCAACAGCTCTGACATCGGCGAAGAGCTCACGACCTGACCCAGCGTCATCTGCTCTCTGGCAGCCTCACGGGCCATCGGCCTTAACAACTCCTCAAGCGCTTCGGGGAGCATCCGTTCATCAGCAGTTCTTCGGCGACCGCCACGGCGTTTCTTCGTCATGACCAACTCCAAAAATTGACCAGCTTTGGATTAGAACACGCCGTACACAGAAAGTCTTACACTCCCGGCTGGCGAGGGCGTCGACGGGGTCGCCAGACGCCCGGCAAACGCAAACCCCGGCGGTCCTCACGAACCTCCCCACCCCGCAAACCCGAGCGCCCCACAACCACCTGACCACCCAACCACACAACCACAAACCGCACCCCACCCAGACGCCCTCACGAACCTCCCCACCCCGCAAACCCGAGCGCCCCACAACCACCCAACCACCCAACCACCCAACCACCCAACCACAAACCGCACCCCACCCAGACGCCCTCACGAACCTCCCCACCCCGCAAACCCGAGCGCCCCACAACCACCCAACCACCCAACCACCCAACCACCCAACCACAAACCGCACCCCACCCAGACGCCCTCACGAACCTCCCCACCCCGCAAACCCGAGCGCCCCACAACCACCCAACCACACAACCACCTAACCACATCCCGCACGCCCCCCAACCCGAGCGCATCCAGGGCTTCGATAGCAAGGAGGCAGGGATGAAGCTGTAGCAGCGCTACCGCGAATCCCTGACGACGCAGCTAGCGGAGTCCTGGGGCGCTCGGCACTTTCCCCTCGACACATCCCTTCCGATGCCCACCTTTAACCTCGCCACCGCACCACACCCATCACCCCGGGGGGGAAGATGCCGTCGATCATCGAATCCATTATCCGCACCGCCACCGCTGCGCCCGATCACCCCGCGCTCGTCCTCGGCGAGTCGCAATGGAGTTATGGCGAGCTCCTCGCGGAGCTGAGCCGCATCGCCTGCGCCATCTTAAGCGCCGCGCCCTCCGAAGGCCCCGGTGTCGTTGGCATCGCCGGCGAATCGAGCTTGAGCGCTCACACAGGCATCCTCGCGAGCTGGGCCGCCGGCGCGGCCTACACCCCACTCAACCCGCATCACCCCCTCAACCGCCGCCTGGACATCACCCGCCGCGCCCGCCTGCACACCCTCGTCGTCGGCCCTGATGCGCTCGACGACCTCGACGCCTTTCTCACCCTGGCCCCGCGCCCGCTCACCGTGGTGATGCCCGAGCTCGACGCCCAGGCCACCCTGGTCGCCGCCCACCCCCGCCATCATTTTATGTTTAAGGGCGACCTCCCCGACGTCCCCCTCCCCGACGCCCCCCTCCCCGACGCCTGGCGCCACACCGAGGCCGGGGAGCTGGCCTACCTGCTCTTCACCTCCGGCAGCACCGGAGAGCCCAAGGGCGTGCCCATCACCCACGCCAACGCCCGCGCCTACCTGGAGCATGCCTCCCAGGCCTGGCCGCTCAGCCCCGAAGACCGCGTCTCACGCACCTTCGATCTGACCTTCGACCTCTCCATCCACGATCTTCTGACCACCTTCAGCGCCGGCGCCACCCTCTACCCGCTCACTCGCCGCGACCGCCTCTCACCGGGGCGCTTTATCCTGCATCACCGCCTCACCCGCTTCTTCTGTGTGCCCACCCTGGCCGCGGCCATGGCGCGTCACGGGCAGCTCCGCGAGGGCGCCCTCGACACGCTGAGCACCGTGCTCTTCTGCGGCGAAGCCCTGCCTTTAGCTACCGCCCGCGCCTTTGCCCGGGCCGCCCCGCAGGCCAACCTCTTCAACCTCTACGGCCCCACCGAGGCCACCATCGCCATCTGCGCTCACCCCCTCGACGGGGCCGCGCTTGAGGCCACCGACGGCCTCGCTCCGCTCGGCCGGCCCTTCCCCGACCATGAGGCCGTCGTCGTCGACCCCTCCGGCACCCCTTTACCTTCGGGTGAGCCCGGAGAGCTCTGGCTGCGCGGCCCCCAGGTCTTCTCCGGCTACTGGGAAGACGCCGAGCGCACCGCTCTGGCCTTCGCCCACAACGCCGCCGACCCCACCCGCGCCTTCTACCGCACCGGCGACCGCGTCATCGCCGAGCCCGGCGGCCTCCTGCACTTCATCGGCCGCGTCGACGACCAGCTCAAACTGCGCGGCCACCGCGTGGAGCCCGCCGAGGTCGAGGCCGCCCTCTCCCGCGCGCTCGGCCACAGCCAGCTCGCAAGCCTCCCCTGGCCCCCGCCTCCGGAGCCCCCCGACCACCTCGTGGCCCTCTTTGCGCACGCCAGCGAGCTCACCCCCTCCGAGGAGCAGGCCCTGCGCCGCCGCCTCGAAGACGAGCTCCCCCCCTATATGGTCCCCGAGCGTTTCGTGGCGCTCCCCACCCTGCCAATCAACTCCAACGGCAAACTCGACCGCCGCGCCCTGGCCCTCTACCTCAAATCTCTGGAGCGCTGATATGGCCACCTACGCCCTCACCGATCTTCTGCGCGCGCTGCGCACCCTTCATAAAGAGCCCCCGCGCCTCGTCTTTGTGCACAGCTCCCTCTTCCAGCTCGGCCTGCTCCAGGGCGCCACCCCGGCGGCCATCCCCGAGCTGATCTACGAGACGCTGCGCGAACATCTCGGCCCTCAGGCCACCATCGCCGTGCCCACCTTCAACTTCGGCTTCTGCCGCGGCGAGCTCTTCGACCGCACCTCTACACCCTCCCGGCAGATGGGCGCACTGGCGGAGTTTGTGCGCACGCTCCCTCACGCGCGTCGCTCGGCGCACCCCATGCAATCGATCGCCGCGGTCGGCCCCCTGGCCGCCGCGCTGACCGCCCCCGACACCGCCGGCGCCTTTGAGCGCGGCGGCAGCTTCGACACCCTCATCGAGTACGACGCTCAGATCCTCACCCTGGGCTGCGGCCTGGAGCGCGTCAGCCTGGTCCACTGGGCCGAGGAGCGCGTGGGCGTCCCCTACCGCGCCTGGAAGTCGTTTTGCTCGCCATACCGCAGCGCGGGCGTCGCCCGCATGCGCACCTACAAGATGTACGCCCGCGACCTCTCCTTAGGCCTGCAGGCCAACATCACCCCGCTCACCGCCGCCCTCACCCACAACCGCCAACTTCACCAGCACCGCCTCGGCGCCGCGCACCTCACCAGCGTCTCCAGCCGCGACTTCGTCAACACCGCCATCGCGCTCCTGGAGGCCAACCCCTGGGCGCTCGTCACCCACAGCGGCACCGACGGCTCCCTCTCTCCCGGAGGCCTCTGATGCAACCCCCTCAGGCTCGCCAGCTTATCCTGGATCTTCTCCACGCCCCCCTGACCCGCGCCGGCCAGACGCCCCACGATCAGCTCGACCTGATTGACGCCGGCATCCTCGACTCCATCGCCTTCCTCGAACTCCTCAGCACACTACAAGATCGCAGCGGCACTCCCATTGATCTTCTCCAGGTCGACCCGGCCTCCCTCACCACCATCGCCTCCCTCGTCGCCCTCCTCACCACCCCCGAATAAAAAAACCTCCACCACGCACCCGAAGTCGCTCCGAACACAAGGCCGAGATCGAGGTCGAGCCCGAGGTCGAAGTCGAGGTCGAGGTCGAGGTCGAGGTCGAGGTCGAGGTCGAGGTCGAGGTCGAGGTCGAGGTCGAGTACCAGATCGAGGTCGAGGTCGAGGTCGAGGTCGAGGTCGAGGTCGAGGTCGAGGTCGAGGTCGAGGTCGAGGTCGAGTACCAGATCGAGTACCAGCACCAGCTCGAGTACGAGTACGAGTACGAGTACGAGTACCAGATCAAAATCAAAATCAAATACCAGTTCGAGGTCGACCTCGAGCGCCAGCCCCAGCACGAGCCCCCACCCCGCCACAAGCCCTCACTCCCCAAACGCCTCTCTCCCCCTACTCCCCTCCCCGTCCCCCTCGCACACCCTCACCAGCAGCCCCTCCCGCTCCAGGGTCTGCAAGAGCGGCACGCACTCCCACGCCGGCAACTCCACCGCTTCGGCCAGCCCCACCAGATCGAGGCTCCCGTCGGCATACGCCAGCAGGTTGCGCATCGCTTTGACCCGCCGGTCGCGACGCCCCCCGTCCCGCGTGCTCAACGTCGGGTGCAACCCGCGCCTGCCCAGCTGCGGCTCACACAGCACCGTGGTGCGCCAGCGCGCGTTATGCTCCAGCACCTCAATCGCGCGTTGATGCGCCTGGTAGGCTCCCTCCAACCCCTTGGCCGAGATCACCGAAAGATCGTCGAGCGAGGTGTGGTACTCCGGGTAGGTGTGAAACTTCGAGCGCATCATCAGCGCCACCGGCAGGTCGATGCCCACCGCGCCGTACTGCCGCTCATCGCTCCCCCGATCCAGAAAACTGTAGGCGTCAAAATGCCCGGCGTGATGCTTGAGCACATGCCGCGCCACCCGGTCGGCCAGCGTATCGCCCCGACGGCTGGGCAGATACGAATAGGTGCGCTCATCGCCCACACACGTCACCACAAAACCGGCGATCGTGCGCCGCCGCATCTCCTCGGCATGCCGACTCAAGTACACAATCGAACCGATCGTCTCCGGCACAAACACCACCCGGTAGCTCAGCTGACGCCGCTCGGAGAGCAACCACCTCGCCAGCGCCGCCGTCACCACCGGACCCGAGAGCTCGTTATTCGCCATCGATGGGTGGCACACATAAGTCGAGAGCAGCACCTCTCGCCGCGACTCCCCCTCGATCAGAAGCTCCCCGTAGGTCAGACTCCCCGCCTCCAGCGTGCTGTCGATCACCACATGAAAGGGCCCCTCCCCCAACGCCTGGCGCTGACGATGCGTCAAGCAAAACCCCCAGCGCCGCTCATAAAACGAGGTCACATAAGGGATCGCATCAGGCTGCGACGCAATTGAATAGAGATGTCCCTCCAACTCCTCGCGGCTCATCCACCGATCCACCGGCTCCGAATACCCCACCACGTGCAGGTTATGATCGGCAAAATCCACCAGCACCCGCCCCCGGGCATCGGCAATAAATCCCCCGCGAATGTTCCACTCCGGCGGCACCTCCCAGTCAAACGCCCGCGTTCCGCTGGGAACCTCCACCAGCTGCATCCCCGGCAACATGTTTTGAAGATATCTCAGCGTCTGGCGCGTCCCCTCCCCGGTCAAACTCCGGCAGAGCGGGTAGAGCTGCCTGGCCCACTGATACATCTCCTCGCCCGCTGACTCGACAATGCGCTCCGGTGGTTCTGACACATGCCCCCCCATTGATCAGACACTTAAACAGCTAACCGCATTAAACCTAAGCCGCCCCCTCACCACAGCAACCCGCCTACAGGCACATACCCCGTTGGACTTTTCTCAACGCGTATGGCAGCTTACCGCCACTTTTCCAGGCGATTTTTGCCCCCCTGACGCGCACCTGTTCTTGCGCGCCGGCTAACCTGAATAGCGATGCGGGCCCTCTCTGCCCGCCGGAGTCCCCATGAACCCCACCTTAATCCCGTCTACCACACGCCTCGGCCGCGCCCTGCTCGCGCTCAGCCTCATCTTCACCCTGGCTGCCTGCGGCACCGACGACGTCCCCGCCAACACCAACCCCGACACCGACATCGAGACCGACGCCGGCGACACGGGCACCGACACGCAAGATCCCGACGCAGAAGATCCCGACGCAGAAGATCCCGACGCAGCAGATCCCGACGCAGAAGATCCCGACGCAGAAGATCCCGACGCAGAAGATCCCGACGCAGAAGATCCCGACGCAGAAGATCCCGACGCAGAAGATCCTGACGCAGAAGATCCCGACGCAGAAGATCCCTTCTGCGGCGACGACATCGCCAATACCGACGAAGAAGAGTGCGACGGCGCTGACCTCGCCGACGAGACCTGCGAAACACTCGGCTTCGACGGCGGCACCCTCGGCTGCTCCGACACCTGCGGTTTCGACACCTCCGCTTGCACCATCGACCCCGTCTGCGGCGACGACGCCGTCAACACCGATGAAGAAGCCTGCGACGGCTCCGACCTCGCCGACGAGACCTGCGAAACGCTCGGCTTCGACGGCGGCACCCTCGGCTGCTCCGACACCTGCGGTCTCGACACCTCCGCTTGCACCATCGACCCCGTCTGCGGCGACGACGCCGTCAACACCGATGAAGAAGCCTGCGACGGCACAGACCTCGCCGGCGAAACCTGCGAAAGCCTCGGCTTCGACGGCGGCACCCTCGGATGCTCCGACACCTGCGGCTTTGACACCTCCGCATGCACCACCAACCCCGTCTGCGGCGACGACACCGTCAACACCGACGAAGAAGTCTGCGACGGCGCCGACCTCGGCGGCCAGACCTGCGAAAGCCTCGGCTTCGACGGCGGCACCCTCGGATGCTCCGACACCTGCGGCTTTGACACCTCCGCTTGCACCACCAACCCCGTCTGCGGCGACGACACCGTCAACACCGACGAAGAAGTCTGCGACGGCGCCGACTTCGGCGGCCAGACCTGCGAAAGCCTCGGCTTCGACGGCGGCACCCTCGGCTGCTCCGAGACCTGCGACGTCGACACCTCCGCATGCACCACCAACCCCGTCTGCGGCGACGACACCGTCAACACCGACGAAGAAGTCTGCGACGGCACCGACCTCGGCGGCCAGACCTGCGAAAGCCTCGGATTCGACGGCGGCACACTCGCCTGCTCCGACACCTGCGGCTTCGACACCTCCGCTTGCACCAGCACGCCCTTTGTTTGCGCCGACTTCGAGGGCCCTGAATCCAACGACACCCTTGAGACCGCCACCTCCGTCGACATGAGCAACCTGCCCGTCCAGGACGCCATCTGCGGAAGCGACGAGGTCGACGTCTACACCTTCAACGCCACCGTCGAGTGCAATGCCGACGTCGTCTTCACCTTCGGAGAAGGCGACGACGTTCACGACGTCTACCTCTACAACGTCTACGGCGAACTGCTTTCCTTCGACGAGTCCGACGCCACCACCAAAACCTTGAGCACCGCCACCTCCGTCAATGGCGACCCGCGCACCACCGGCTTCTACGCGGTGCTCTTCGCCCGCGAAGGCAGCGAAAACAGCTACGAAATCGACTTCCAGAACGTCGTCTGCGATCCGGTGGCCGTCTGCCCGGCCGACGACCGCTACGAGAGCAACGACACCCTGGCGACCTCTACCCCCATCGACTTCCGCACCATCCTCGACGCCTCGATCTGCAGCGACGATGTTGACTACTACACCATCAGCCTGCCCCTGGGCTGCCAGGTCACCGCGCAGATGCAGCCGGAGAGCGGCCAGGACTTCGATCTGACCCTGAGCACCGCCACCCGCCAGCTCGACAGCAGCCAGAGCGGCTCCGGCCAGGTCGACGCGGTGCAGGGCGGCGCCAACACCAGCTCCTACTACCTGCGCGTGGAGCCCTTCGGCGGCGCGACCGGCGCCTACACGCTGGCCACCGATGTCCTGGACATCACCTGCGCCGACGCCCCCACCTGCCCCACCGACGACGCCTTTGTCGGCAACACCACCCTTGATACTGCCTACGCCCTCGAAGGCCCCTCGGCCATCCTCGACGGCGCCATCTGCACCCCCGACGACGACTTCTACAAGATCTTCGTCCCGGAAGGTTGCAAGCTCGACAGCACCCTGGAGTTCACCCACGCCGACGGCGACCTCGATCTTTTCCTCTACAACACCGCAGGCTCCCTCGACACCTCCAGCACCGGCGCCACCGACACCGAGCTCGTCTCCACCGGCGTCGTCACCGACGGTGGCGTCTACCGCCTGGCCGTCAGCGGCTACAACGGCGCCACCAACACCTACCGCCTGCGCAACACCATCACCTGCGCCGACCCCGTCGACCGCCTCAGCTGCCCGGCCGACGACGTCTTCGCGCCCAACGCCTCCTCTTCCAGCGCCATCGCCATCCTCCCCAACAACGCCATTGATGGCGTCATCTGCCGAGCCGATGACGAGCCCTTCAGCTCGGACTTCTACCGCATCGAAGTCTTCTCCAGCGGCACCCTCACCGCCACCCTCTCCTTCCTCAACGAGATCGGAGATCTCGACCTGACCCTCTTCGACAGCGCCCTCTCCTCGCTGGACATCTCACTCGCTTCCGATGTCGATGAAGAGAACGTCAGCGCCAGCGTCACCCCCGGCACCTACTACCTGGAGGTCCTCGGCTACGGAAACGGCGCCTACAACCTGGAGACCTCCTTCCAGTAAGGCCACACCCACGCACCACCCCACCCGGGCGGTGCGCATTATCCGCACCATGAAAAAAGCCGGCGCCCCTCACAGGGCGCCGGCTTTTTTCATGGTCTCATCTCCCCCCTCACCAGCGTCTTTACGACACCGTGAGCAGATGGTGATGCCACTGGCTACGAGCTCGAAAGGAACGCGGGCAAGGCGCAACACTTATGGCGAGGCGTTCATCCCCACAGCTTCGCAACGATACACGCGATGCTCGCGATGCCGCAGACCAACGCGACGCCAACGCGCTCTCACGGCACAATACGCGCTCATCCCGACATGCTCTTTCTAACGACTGAGCCGAACTCAACTCTTTTGTGAATATGTGCTGCCGTCCCGACGTCACAACCACACACCGCAAGGAATTCACATCGCACCGCATCGATCACTCTTGATGGAGCCTCTCTATGTTTGGCTTGCACGCTCATAACCTCACTCGCAGCACCCGCATCTCACTCGTCTGTTTACTGACACTATCCCTTGCTGCATGCAGTGGCGACGACCTCCCGGCCTCCGATACCTCCGACACAGGCAACGTCAGCGACGCCGATCCCAACACAGACGCCGACACTGCGGACACCGACCCCGGCACAGACGCCGGCAACGACGCCGATACTGCGGACACCGCTCCCGGCGTAGACGCAGACACCGACACCGACGCTGCTGACACCGACCCGCCCGACGAAGATCCCTTCTGCGGCGACAACCTCATCAACGCCGCCGGCGAAGTCTGCGACGGCACAGCCCTGGGCGACCTGACGTGCGCCTCACTCGGATTCGATGGCGGCGAGCTTGGCTGTTCCGAGACCTGCACCCTTGATACCTCGGGCTGTACCCGAGACCCCGTCTGCGGCGACGATAGCGTTAACCAGCCTGGCGAGGACTGCGACGGCAGTGACTTCGCTGGCGAGACCTGTGTCTCTCTCGGATGGGATGGAGGCGAACTCAGTTGCACGACCAACTGCGAGCTCGACCAATCGGAGTGCATCACCAACCCCTACTGCGGCGACGGAGAAGTTAACCAGCCCTCCGAGATCTGCGACCTTCAGGCGTTCGACGGCGAATCCTGCGAAACTCAGGGGTTTGATGAAGGTTGGCTCACCTGCAGCGACACCTGCGACGCGATCGACACGTCCAACTGCGTCCTGCTCCCCCCTCCTATCGACTGCGCCGCGTTTGAAGGCCCCGAACCCAACAACTCCATCGATCAAGCCGTCGCTATCGCTTCGGGAGACTTCCCCGTTCAAGACGCCTTCTGCGGAGGCGACGAGGTTGAGGTCTTTACCTTTAACGTCCCCGAAAACTGTTCCGCCGACCTTGTTCTGACCTTCTCACCCACCACCGACTTTCCCATGGTCACCCTGGCGACCGTCAGCGGCAATTTTCTCACAATAGATTTCCCCGACCAGGCGACCCATACCATCACGATTTCCCCGGCCGCTTCTCCAAACCCACGGCCGGAAACCCTCGCCATCGCCATGCAATATTTGCTCGCCGATCAATACGAGATTCACTACGAGATTGACCTGCAAAATCTGTCCTGCTGACACGCTGTCAGCGCTGCCCCCCACCCGGGCGGCGCGCGTTATCTACACCCGAAAAAGCCGGCGCCCCTCACAGGGCGCCGGCTTTTTCATACGTCACAACCTCCCCTCACTCCCCCGCCGCGCCCCCCTCTCCCATTGGCGCCACCCCGTCGGGCTTCCCATCGCCCAGACACCCGCAGATCTTGCCCTCCTCATTGATCCAGTCGCCATAGGCGTGCCCGCTGTGGCCGCGCTCCCGGCAGCAGCTCGCGCACGCCTTATCGTCCTCAAGGCCCTCGCACTCCGGGTAGTAGGCCTTTTCCATATCGGCCAGCTCGTTGAACGCCCCCACCCCCAGAAAAGCCGCCCCGCCGCAGCACAGCAGGCTCAACACTGCGGTCACGCCCAGCACGATCAGCACGATCTTCAACGTCTTTTTAGTATCTTCCGGTTGCTGAGTCTCCATCGCATCTCTCCTCGTCATCGCTCACCACACCACCGTTTTGGCCCTACATGGCCACACATTGGACATCGATAAAAAAATATGAAAAGGTGCCCGCCTTTCTCGCCACCGCCGACGCTCAACCGCCATCTAAGCGGCTGAAAACATGAGCAAATCGGCACTTGACCTGGAACCTCCGTACGCCCGCTGCTGGAGTATTGTATGCACCCCAACCTCCCTCACACATCGTCGCCGCGCAAGCCCCTGGGCCTCTCGATGCTCGCCATCTTCTTCGCCCTGGCCCTGAGCGCCTGCGGCACCGATGACGACGTCCGCCCCGACATCGACACCGACATCATCGACGAGACCGACGCCGGCGAAGACACCGACCCCGGTGAAGATGCCGACGCGGACACCGATCCGGTTGACGACGCCGGAGAAGATACCGACATCGATCCCGGCCCCACCTGCGGCGATGACCTCATGGAGGGCGAAGAGGCCTGCGACGGCTCCGACTTCGGCGGCGAAACCTGCACCACCCAGGGCTTCGACGGCGGCGAACTCGGCTGCTCCACTTCCTGCGAGATCGACACCACCGCGTGTTTTAACGAAGTCCCCAAAACATGCGGCGACGACGAACTCAATCAAGAAACCGAAGCCTGCGACGGCGCAGACCTCGGCGAAGAGACCTGCATCACCCAGGGCTTCGACGGCGGCGAGCTCGGTTGCTCCGAGAGCTGCGGCTTCGACACCTCCGGCTGCTTCTTCGACCCCATCTGCGGCGACGACGAAGTCAACACCGACGACGAAACCTGCGACGGCGCAGACCTCAACGGTGAGACCTGCATCACTCAGGGCTTTGATGGCGGCATCCTCGGCTGCTCCGACACCTGCGGCTTCGACACCTCCGCATGCACCATCGACCCGGTCTGCGGTGATGACGCCGTCAACACCGACGAAGAAGCCTGCGACGGCGCTGACCTCGCTGGCGAAACCTGCATCACTCAGGGCTTTGATGGCGGCACCCTCGGCTGCTCCGACACCTGCGGCTTCGACACCTCTGCCTGCACCATGAACCCGGTCTGCGGCGACGCCGAAGTCAACCAGTCCTCCGAAGAGTGCGACGGCGCAGACCTCAACGGCGAGACCTGCATCACCCAGGGCTTCGACGGCGGCTCCTTGAGCTGCAACACCTCCTGTGGTTTCGACACCTCCGCATGCACCATCGACGCCGTCTGCGGCGACGCCGAAGTCAACCAGTCCTCCGAAGCGTGCGACGGCATCGACCTCAATGGCGAAACCTGCATCACGCAGGGCTTCGACGGCGGCTCCTTGAGCTGCAACACCTCCTGTGGCTTTGACACCTCCGCATGCACCATGAACCCGGTCTGCGGCGACGCCGAAGTCAACCAGTCCTCCGAATCTTGCGACGGTGCCGACCTCGGCGGCGAGTCCTGCACCTCGCTGGGCTTTGGCGCGGGCACGCTGAGCTGCACCAGCGCCTGTAACTTCGACACCAGCGGCTGCGGTCCCATCTGCGCCGATGCCGACAATGGCGAACCCAACGACACCTTCGCCCAGGCCACCGCCCTGACCGCCGGCGTGAGCTACGACGCCGCCATCTGCGCCGGCGACGTCGATCACTTCACCATCGACGTCGCGGTCGGTTGCTCCATCGACGCCGACCTCATCATCACCGGGTCGGGCTTCACATCCAGCCAGGACATCGACCTGGAGCTCAGCACCCAGAACAAGCGCCTCACGAAGAGCGCCTCCGGCGGCAACTTCCCTGAAGACGTCACCGGCTCGGCCTCCACCAGCCGCTACTACCTGAGCGTGGAGCCTTACCAGGACGCCAGCACCGCCTACACCCTCACCGCCGACGCCATCAGCTGCCCGGCCGCCCCGAGCTGCCCCACCGACGACATCTTCGAGCCCAACGACAACCACCTCGCAAGCTACGCGCTCGAAGGTCCCCTGGCCTACCTCGACGCCGCCCTCTGTGTGGCCGGTACCGACGACTGGTACGAGGTCTACGTGCAGGAAGGCTGCACGCTGGATGTCGACCTCACCTTCAACCACGAAGCCGGCGATCTGGATCTGCGCCTTTACGCTCCTAACTCCACGGCCACCAGCAGTCTGGTATTTAGTTTGTCATCGACCGACAACGAAGCCCTCAGCTACGTCGCCACCCAATCCGGCGCCTACATGATCAAAGTCGACGGCTGGAACGATGCCACCAACACCTACGGCTTCCGCGCCGAGGTCACCTGCCCGGCCAACCTGGAGCTGAGCTGCCCGGCCGACGACATCTTCGCGCCCAACCACAGCACCTCCACCGCGGTGAGCATCGCCCCCACCGACTCCGTCGACGCCATCCTCTGCGGGGAACGGGGCGTCTTCGGAATCACGAACCACTCCGACTTCTACCAGGTCGAAGTCCCCGAGACCGGTGACCTCACCGTCACCCTCGTCTCGCACTACCCCCTGGGTGACCTCAACGTCGCGCTCCTTGATGCGGCTGGCGAGCGCGTGCGCACCACCGACTCGCTGCAAACCTACAGCGAGAGCTTCACTGAGTTCGACATCGCCCCGGGCACCTACACCCTGGAGGTCTACGGCAACACCTCCGTCGAGTACGGCAAGTACAACCTGCGCACCGAGCTCACCCCGGTGCCCTGATGTTCTGCCAACATCAAAGGGTCTGAGTCATCAGACCTGAACGCAAAAAGGCCGCGCATCCGCGCGGCCTTTTTTTGTTTTCTGCTCATCCCCGGGGCCCCTTACCCCACACCACCCACAAAAAACTCCAGAAATCACAACCACTTACCTGCCAAGAAAAATCAACTTCCCCGCAGGAGTTTTGCGAGCTTCCCGATTACCCCGCCCTTAGCGCCTGCATCCTCATGGCCTCCTTCTGCATCCCCCGCGAAGAGCGCAGCCTCCTCCTCATCCACAAACATTGAATCCTCCAGAAACCCATCGGAGGTATCGCTCAAAAGCGCGTAGGCCCGCTGCGCATCCTCTCGGCGCACGCGCACCTTCACGCCCCCCACTGCGCTGCTGATGCCCCCGTAGGCTGCCACAATCCCCTCATCCTCCAGCGCGCAGGGGATCTGGGCGTCGGCCAGCCGCGTGCGGGCGATGTGGGCGTCGACCTGAGATGCGTAGGCGATGATGACAATCGTGTCGTCGGGCATGTCTTCGTCCTCAACCAGTAGAAGCGTGGCGCGAGCGCACCACCGGGATGCAAAGCACGCCGAACGCCCTGCTATTTCCAACAAGGTGAGTGCTCGCCAATCGTTCGCCTGCCCGCTCCCCCCTTTCGGATCGTTTTATAAATCAAACATTTAAAATCGTTCGATGCTCACAACATCACGCGCGCCGGGGTGTTCGGCCGCGGTCCAGATGCGGTCGTGCGCGCGCTCATAATAGAGATCTTCAGCCCCATAGACCCAGTTCACCGAGGTGTTCTGGCCGCCAGGCCGACCCTTATAGAGCCTGCCCTCGCTGCCATCCTGACTGGATGAGGACACATAAAAATCACCGCCCACGCGCGTCCCTCCCTGGGCGCGGGTTTGACCTACTACAAGCCCCTCGGAGGCAAAGGTGCTCCCCTGGCGAGTTTCCAGAAGACCGGTGTCCGCATCCAGCGGCCAGACCACCATCTTGCCCTGGGCGTGGTCCGAAAAATACTCACCCGTGACCAGCGCCGGCGGATCACTCTGACGATCGAGGCCCACAAAGGCAAAACGCACCCGGCACGACTCCGACGTCAGCCGGTAGCGCGCAATCCGCGGCACGGCAAAGAGATAGCCGTGCGCGTCACTGCGCCCCCCGCTGATGCCAATCGCCTCGGTGTTATCGGTGTGGCTGGGCCGAAACATCCGCCCCAGATCGTAGATCCGCAGCCCCTGCACCGTATCGACCACATAGAGGTAGCGCCCCCACCACACGATGCCCCCGGCGTGCAGGGCGTTGCCGCTATCGTACGACGCGCTCTCAAAGTCGACCTGCCCGCCCTCCTCCACCGGATCGACGAGCAAGAGGTGGCGGTAGCGCACATCACTCAAGTCCGTGATGTCGGCCACGCTGATACGCGCCCCTTTGGTCGGTCGCGCGTCGGTCTTGTGGTACCAGCTCGTCATGATCAGGCGCCGCCCCTGCACAAGCCCCGAGGCATCCGCGTCGCTCGACCCGGTGATGCCCTGCGGATACCAGTAGCTCACATCATCATCGCCGGTGTTCCAGCGAAAGCCTGCGGCTCCGAGCCCGCTCAAACGTGTCTCGGTGGCGCTGCGCACCCCGGCGCGCCCCTGACGATTAAGCGCCCCGAGCACATCGACCATGGTGCGGGCCTGTCCCCCGCCCTCACCGGTCACCCGCGCCAGCAGGCGGTCGGCCAGCGCCTCCCCATCGGCCATCGAATCTTCGAGTGCGAGCTCAAACGCACACCCATTGAGCCCCCGCATCTGCCCTAGCGTGGTCGTCACATTGACCGCATCGCAATCCGGTGCCCCCTCACACGCCCACACCGGCTCCTCGCTCACATCCGGCACATTGCCCGCATCAGGCGCTTCTTCGGCATCGCTTGCGTCGGCCCCACCCTCGGCATCCGCCTCACTGGCATCCCACGCATCGCCAGAATCCCCAACATCTTCAACACCTTGCACACCACCCACATCGCCCGCATCGAGCGCGGCGTCATCCTCCAGCCCCCCGACATCGCGCGCATCCACGCCGCGCCCCGAGAGGTTGCCGGCGTTGCACGCGCTCAACCCCACGAGCGCACCAAACGTCAGACATGCGATGTTTCGTCGATTCACTCGCCACATGCGTCTTCCCCGATCCTCACCTGAACCATCCACCAGACTCGCGCCTCACCGCGCTCACGCTACGACAGGCCCCCCCGGCGAGCAATCCCTCCTGTTGGCCCCGTGCCATCGGATGCATGTCCGTCTCTCGGTCGGTCAAAAACCCGCAATTCTGCGCACTGATGTCCGTCTCTCGGTCGGTCAAAAATCCGCCAATTTTCGCCCTCATGTCCGTCTCTCGGCCGGTCAAAAATCCGCCAATTTTCGCCCTCATGTCCGTCTCTCGGTCGGTCAAAAATCCGCCCCAAAACGAAAAAAACTCCCCGAAGGGAGCTCTTCGCACCGCCGACGCGCCCCCCCCGACGCGCATCGACACACAGCGGATTGAAACGATCAGACCGGCCACTCCTGGTGCTCCCATGCCTGCTGCCAGAACATCCACTCGTAGCGCACGCTGGTCACAAAGGCCTGCACCGCACGCTCCCGCGCCGGCTCATCGGCCGCGTCCGCAAAACGCTGCAGACGGCCCAGAATCTCGTTCATGTACTCATTGAACCCGGGATCCGAATACATCCGCAGCCAGTTGGCGTAGGGATGATCATCCTCAATGGTGCCCAGGCGCTCCAGCAGATGCTGCCCCAACGCGATGTAGAGCCAGGGGCAGGGCGTCAGCGCCCCGACCGCCTCCACCAGCGTGCCGCGGGTCGCCATCGAGATCATATGGTCCTGGTAGGCGCGGTTATTCGGCGTGAGCTCAATCGCCGCAATATCCTCAGGCCCATACCCCAGCTTCTCCCCGTATCCTGCGTGCAACTCCCCCTCGACCACCAGCGCCATGCGCGCGGCGTCCACAAACCACAGCTTATCCACTGGCGAGACACAACGCGTCGAGATCAAACTCGCTGCGTCGGCAAAGGCCTCCAGATAGCGCGCGTCCTGCATCTGGTAAAACTTGAACTTCTCGGCATCCAGCGTCCCCTCAGCCAGCGCCAGCACGAAGGGATGCTCAAACGACGCACCCCACTGGCCGCGCGCGGCCTCCAGACAACGCTTCGCAAAGGGCGGGACATCAAAGGCGGGTGTGCTCATAACTGCTCCTCATCAAAAAAGTGCTGTGAAGAGCCAGGCACGCGGTGCCCCGCCATCGCGTCGATGGACATCATCTTTTTCATGTACAGCCTCCCTACGCCGGTACTAGCCGGATCAGGTCATGAGGGTATTTCTCAGCCTCCTCCACAACGGAAAAGGCACCCCTGGCTCGGTGATGTGCCCACCATACTTCCCTGCACATCAAACGCAACCCCACCACACTTTTTTCACCATCCGAGAGACCGACCATCTCCAGCATTTACGCCCACGATCCTCAGTCATCCCCCCTCCTGACGCCCCTTCTCCCGCACCGGCATGATGCCTCGCCAGACCACCGCCAAACGCTCCCCCTCCCTCGACCATCGCGCCCTCGCCCATCACCGCTCACGTGCCGCGCGTCGCCACCCGCATCCCCACCTACCCCCGACAATTTTCCCAAAATTTTTCGCGTCCCCTGCCCGACCGAGAGACCGACCATCGCAAGATTTTATGCGCCCGATCGCCAATACGGGCTGATGCCCTCCCCTGCCTCCACTCCCAATTGCCCCCTCCACACGCAACATCCGTCTCCACGCCTCGATAACAACCTCAGGAAGGTCACATCACTCTTACCTGGAGACACCAAAATGACTCGTCCCCGGCGTCAAGTTGAAGGTCAAGTCGTTGCTATCACCCGTCGCTGCTTCGATCGAAACCACTTCATGCGCCCCGACACCCCGATGAAGACCATCGCGGAGTACGTCTTCGGCCGCTCCACGCAGAAAAACCACGTGGAGATTCACGCGGCGATGGTCATGTCCAACCACCTGCACATCATCCTGACCGACCTCAAAGGCCGTCGCAGCGACTTCATGCGCGACGCGATGAGCAGCATCGCGCGGGCACGAAATAAAGATCTGGAACGCAGCGACCACTTCTGGGACGGACGTCAGTACTGCGACACCATCCTCCTCGATCGCGACGCCGAGGAGCGCAAACTTCTCTACACCTGGCTCAACCCGGTGGTCGCCGACCTGGTCGAACGCGCCGACCAGTGGCCCGGCTTCAAGATCATGCCCAGAGACTGGGGCAAACCCATGCGAGTTCCCAAGCCCGACGTCTTCTTCGGCCGCCGCTCCCCCGAATACGTCGAGTTCATTCCGCAGCCCCCGCCGGGCTACAGCCACATGTCGCTTGAGGAGGTCAAAGCTCATTTCGAAGATCTTCTCAAAAAGGCCGAAGACGCCCTCATCGCCGCGCGAGAGCGTGAAAAGAGGCCTATCGGCAGCGTCGACGCCATCCTCGCAATCGACCCCTTTAGCCGCCCCTCAACGCCCTCCCCGGCCGGAAAACTCAGCCCCCGCTTCGCCTCCAAAAACCCCGACACGCTCATCGCCGCCATCGCCCGAGAGCGGGCCTTCCGCAGCGAATACGCCCGCCAGCGAGAGCGCTGGCTCAAAGGCCAAAAGCGCGTCGTATTCCCCTGCGGCACGGTCTGGCTGCGATACAACGCCCCCATCACCTGTCAGGACCTCGACCCGACCGAGGCCGGGCTGGCCTGCACGATGTAACCAGGCCGCATACCCACAACACGGGATCCCACACGCCACGCGAAAAGACCGCTCAACGTTCATCGATGATGCGGCGATGCACACCTCTGTCCGCCCCAACGCACTGCTGAAGTTTCAACCCGCGAAACCGACCTTCTCGCAAGAAGTCCGCCCCCAAATACCCCCTCTTTTACCTCCCCACGCCCCCCTCTTACACCTCCCCGCCTCCCTCCTCGCCGATTTTACCTCAAAACTGCCTCCACCTCCCCCACATCCCCACACAAAACCACTCGCACACGCCCATAAAACCGCCCCCATGCCCTTCTCTCGGTCGGCCCTTTGTCCATCTCTCGGTCGGTCAGATACGGCGAAAATTCGCGACGAAACCACCCTCCTCCCCCTCACAACGCACTCGCCACATTCACCACCGTGCCTACCCTCCCCCCACAACCGCTGACTCCTCTCCGGGGACCCACACCCATGGAAGATCTCCTCGCTGCTCGCAGCCAGATGGCCATGTCGCTGGCCTTCCACATCATCTTAGCCGTCGTCGGCATGGCCATGCCCCTGCTCATGATCATCGCCGAAGGCCGCTGGCTCCGCACCGGCGACCCCATCTTCCGCGAGCTCGCAAAACGCTGGGCCCGCGGCACCGCCATCATCTTCGCCGTCGGCGCCGTCAGCGGCACCGTGCTCTCGTTTGAACTCGGCCTGCTCTGGCCCACCTTCATGGAACACGCCGGCCCGCTCGTCGGCATGCCCTTCTCCCTGGAAGGCTTTGCCTTCTTCCTGGAGGCCATCTTCCTGGGCATCTACCTCTACGGCTGGGAGCGCATCAGCCCCCGCGCCCACTGGCTCGCCGGCCTCATGGTGCTCCTCTGCGGCACCGCCTCGGGCATCTTCGTGGTCACTGCCAACGCCTGGATGAACGCCCCCACCGGCTTCGACTTCATCGACGGCCAATTCGTGAACATCCGCCCCTGGGAGGCGATGTTCAACCCGATGTGGTTCACCCAGTGTGCCCACATGGTCATCGCCGCCTTTCAGTCGGTCGCCTTCGCCGTCGCCGGCATCCACGCCGCGATGCTGCTGCGGGAGCACCGCAACACCTTCCACCGCCACGCCATCGCCATCGCCCTCCCCATCGCCGCCATCACCGCCCTGGCCCAACCCCTGATGGGCGACCTCCTCGCCAAAGCCACCGCCGAGAACCAACCCGTCAAACTCGCCGCCATGGAAGGCCACTTTGAGACCGAAACCCGGGCGCCACTACGCATCTTCGGCCTCCCCGACGAGGACGCCCGCACCACCCCCTACGCCATCGAAATCCCCGGCGTACTCAGCTTCCTGGCCTACGGCGACTTCGACGCGGAAGTCCGCGGCCTCAACGACTTCCCCCGCGACGAGTGGCCTCCCGTGGCCATCGTGCACATCGCCTTCCAGATCATGGTCGCCTCAGGCATGTGGATGCTCGCCATCAGCCTGCTCGGCGTCTTCCTCAGCTGGCGCCGGCGCCGCCTCTTCACCGCCCGCTGGTACCTGTGGCTCCTCGTCATCACCGCCCCGATGGGCATCATCGCCATCGAGGCCGGCTGGGTCGTCACCGAGGTCGGCCGCCAACCCTGGGTCATCCAGGGCTACATGCGCACCGCCGACGCCGTCACCCCCATGACCAACCTCGTCGTCCCCTTCACCGTCTTCTCCATCCTCTACCTGGTGCTCTCGGTGATCGTTGTCTACCTGCTCTGGCGCCACGTCTTCCAGAGCCCCGACCTCGACACCCTCCAGACCCTCAAAGACGCCGCCCCACCTGCCTCCGAGCCCCCTCGCGCCGACACGCCCGACACATCCAACGCCCCCCTCCCCGACTCCGACTGAGGTGCCACCATGCTCGAACTTCCCATGATCGTGGCCGCCATCATCGTGCTCGCCCTCATCGTCTACCTCCTCACCGGCGGAGCCGACTTCGGCGGCGGCATCTGGTACCTCTTCGCCACCGGCGAACGCAAAGACGCCCAACGACGCGCCCTCACCGACGCCATCGCCCCCATCTGGGAGGCCAACCACGTCTGGCTCATCCTCGTCGTCGTGCTCCTCTTCGTCTGCTTCCCGCCGGCCTTCGCCGCCATCATGACCGCCCTGCACATCCCCCTGACCTTGATGCTTCTGGGCATCGTACTACGCGGCTCTGCCTTCGCCTTTCAGTCGTACTCCGCCGGCGCCCACCGCCTGGAGCGACGCTCCGCCCGCGTCTTCGCCATCGCCAGCGTCATCACCCCCTTCCTCCTTGGCATCTGCGCCGGCGCCATCGCCTCCGGCGACATCCGCCGCCTCGAGTCCGGCGCCATCGACACCAACTTCATCTCCGAGTGGCTGCAACCCTTTCCCTTCGCCATCGGCGCGCTCACGCTGGCCCTCTGCGCCTTTCTGGCCGCCGTCTACATGACGGTCGAAGCCGACACCGCCCCCCTCAAAGACGACTTCCGCCGCCGCGCCCTCTGGAGCGCGCTGGCCACCGGCGCCTGCGCCTTCGCCGCCATCCTGCTCGCCATGCGCGACGCCCCGCTTGTCTGGACCGGCCTCACCAATGCCCGCTGGGCCATCCCCTTCCAACTCATCACCGCCCTGGCCGCCCTCCTCGCCATCGCCGCCCTCTGGACGCGACGCTTCCACCTCGCCCGCACAGCCGCCGCCCTCCAGGTCGCCCTCATCCTCCTGGGCTGGGCGCTCGCGCAGTTCCCCTACCTGGTCTACCCCGACATCCGCATCACCGAGGCCGCCGCCGAGACCGCCGTCCTACGCCCCGTCCTCATCGCCCTGGCCCTGGGCAGCGCGCTCCTCCTCCCCGCCTTCGTCTACCTCTACAAAATCTTCAAACCCGGCCCCTCCGCCCACACCGCCCCCTCACCCGACGAGGCAGCATGATCGCCTCCAAACCCGCATACATACTGAACCTTGCCCATCTCCCGGTCGGCCCAAAACCGCATAGACACTCAGCCTTGTCCTTCTCTCGGCCTGCCCCCCCCCCCCCCCAAAAGACCGCATAAACGTTGACCCTCGTCCGTCTCTCGGTCGGTCACAACACAACCTCCATCAACTCCCACACGACCGCCTCAAAACCGCACCACCACGCCACCGCGTCTGTCTCCCGGTCGGCCCAAAACCGCATAAACACTCAGCCTTGCCCTTCTCTCGGTCGGCCCCCCCTCACCCCTCAAAAGACCGCATAAACGTTGACCCTCGTCCGTCTCTCGGTCGGACACAACACAACCTCCATCAACTCCCACACGACCGCCTCAAACCTGCACCACCACGCCACCGCGTCTGTCTCCCGGTCGGCACAAGACCGCATAAACACTCAGCCTTGTCCTTCTCTCGGTCGGTCACAAAACCCGAATAAACACTCAACTTCGTCCATCTACCGGTCGGCTCAACTCCACACCATCTCGCCACCTCGCCCGTCTCTCGGTCGCGACAAAACCGCACCACCACGCCACCGCGTCTGTCTCCTGGTCGGCCCAAAACCGCATATTCACTCAACCTTGTCCTTCTCTCGGTCGATCACAGAAACACCTCAACCCGCCCTCCTCTTGGTTTCCCCCCCCCCGACACTACGTTTACTAACTCGGAGCGGCCTTCCATCGTTGGCTCCGCACATCGAAACACTCGCCGCGCACCGCACGCCGCGAACACCAACATGTGTCCCCGGGGGGAGTCTCATGACGCTGCCGAAGCATGCCCGAACCACGCTCGCGCTACTGACCGCAATGCTCTTAAGCACGGGCGGCTGCTCGCCAGCCTTCGACGACCCCGACACGACCGACCATCGGCGCTCCGAGAGCCTTCACCAAACCCCAGCTCTCATCGACACACCGACCCAAACCACGACCTGCCGCGACGCCGGCGTCGAACTCGGCGTCCTGCGCTCCGAGCGATGGGTCGCCTGCCAGCTCGACTTAAGCCACTTAAGCACTGGCGGGCACACCTTCACACAATCCTCGGACTTCCTCGCCAACGGAGAAGTCTGCGCCGAGCTCCTCGACCTCTCCCTCGAACTCTACCCCAGCGCCCAGGGCCCGGCCCTTGCATGGACCTCCCTCAACGATCGCAACATCGACGCCCTCTTCATCCAGGGCGCAAACGCCGGCAACCTCTACACCTACCGCCCCACCGTTGACTCCGACGAGGGCGTGCACGCCCCACCCGATGGCGCGTCCTGGGCCGACATCGACAACGTCTCATTCTGCGTCGAGCGTGCCCTGACCGCGCACTTCTCGCTCGTCCCCGGCTCGGTCGGCCCCTACGACTGGCACATCAAAAAAGTCGCCGCCCCGGAGCTCTTAGAACTCGGCCCCGACGCATCTGGCGAGGTCGACTATAAGGTCATCGTCAGCGCAACCGACATCGGCCCCCGCGAGATCTTCGTCGAAGGCGTCGCCTACATCACCAACACCACCGCGGCCGACGCCCACATCGAGAGCGCCACCATCGAAGTCGAAGGGCTGGTCGGCGAACTCGACTGCGACGTGAACTTCCCCCACGCCTTGCAAAGCCAGTCTGGACTTGAGTGCACCTACCTTCTGACGGGCTTTGGTGAGTCCCAAAACGAGAGCATTATCAACGCCCTCCTCACCATCGAAGTCAGCGACGAGAGCCCCACCCGCGGCGCACGCGCTACCCAATCAACCCTCCTCAGCGTCCCGCCCCTCGACGCCCTCGACCGCGTCATCGTGCGCGACGGCGACGACATCCGCGCCCCCTGCCCCTTCGACGCCCAGCCCTGCATCTTCGAATACACGCGCACCTTTGAGTGCCCCTTCGACCAGGGCATCGACGCGCGCGAAGCGCGACTCACTGACACCGACCAAACTGCCCGCGCCCCAGTCAAAATCGACTGCGCCGAGACCGACCTTCAGGGCCAACTCCTCGTTCAAACCTTCGCCGACGCCAGCTTCCACGGCGCCTACGTCTGGACCATCGAGAAAAGCGCCAACCCCGCGCTCCTGGAACTTGGCCCCAACGCATCTGGCGAGGTGACCTACACGTTAAACGTCTCCGCCCGGGACACCGGCGAGTCGTATTACGTTGTGGAGGGCTTCGTTCGCGTCTTAAACCTCACGGAGTTCGACGCCGAAATGGCCGACATCTCCGTGATGGTCGGTCAGCGTGAAGCTATCGTCGACTGCGACGCCCCCTTCCCCATCACCATCTTCGCCGGCGCCAACCGAGTCTGCGCCTACACCATCGAAGACATCGACCCCACCGAGACGGCAGTCGAAACCCGCGTCGAAGTCACCCCCACAAGCGTAGTCGGCGGCGTCATCGGCCAGGGCGACATCTCCTACGACAGCCGCCCGCCAGAGTCCCTGGAGACAGTTCAGGTTCGCGCTCTTGTCGACGGCATCGAAGTTCTGGACGAGCCCTGCCACTGGCAACAACCCTGCACCTTTGAGTACACCCGCACCTTCTCCTGCCCCCTGGACGAGGGCGCCTACTTCGACTCCGCCTACCTCCCGGCGACCGGCCAGAGCGCCGACGCCCGCATCGACGTCGTCTGCGAAGACGCCGAACCTCAAGGAGAACTCCGCATCCAGAGCGCCGCCTTGACCAGCTACACCCGTACTTACCGCTGGACCATCGACGCCACCGCGAGACACGAGCAACTCCTGCTCCAACCGGGCCAAACAACCCGAGTCGACTACCTCGCCATCATCACCGGCCAGGACCATGTCGACAGCAACCACCTCGCCCAGGGGCCGGTCTACATCACCAACCCCACCGAGTTCGACGCTCTGATCGAGAGCGTCACGACCCGCGCCGGCGACACCCCCGGCAGCGTCGACTGCGGCCTCTCTTTCCCCTACCTACTGCAGGCTGGCCGAGGCCTCGAATGCACCCAGACGATCTCAAACTTGAGCGGCAACGAGCCCCGCAGCGAAGTCCTCGTGAAGGTCGACCCCACAAGCGAAGTCCTCGGCGGCGTCTCCCGCTGGAACCTCGACTGGGGCCCACCCACGACCCACCTCTTCCGCGACGTGACCGTGCGCGCCGAAGTCGAAGGGGTTCGGAAGATCGAACAAAACTGCTCCTGGGACTCCGGCTGCACCCTCCAGTACAGCGCGAGCTTTCGCTCCCCGCACGATGAAGGTCCGCAGGTCAGCACAATCACCATCGTCGAACCTGGCCTGGAGCAGCGCGTCTCCATCGATGTCGTATGCAAGGGACACTAACCGCCCCCCTCGCAGAGCCGACCTCCGAAAGACCGCATCAACACTGAACCTTGTCGGTCTCTCGGTCGGACCACAACCGCGTATTCACTGCCCCACGTCCGTCTCTCGGTCGGACCACAACCGCATAAAAGCTGGATCTTATCTGCCTCTCGGACGGACAGATCCCCGCACTCACTCCCCTCACGTCACGACGGAGGCATCGGAGGATTGAACCTCAACTGCGGAGCCACCTCCCCATCCTTCAACTCCTCAACCACATGTTTCGCCCCCTCCCTGACGTTCGCCGCCCCCGTCCCGACCACCCGACGCGCATTTTTGGGCAACAATTCCGGCGACTTCTCCTCGCGCACGCCCCCCGCCCGCTCCACCCCCGCGCCATGCCGGTACACCAACTCCCCGCCCAACCACGCCGTGTAAAAGAGTCCCGCCAACCCTCCAAAACCGCTGAGCAGATACCCCGGACTCGGCTCTTTCATCCGCCTTCGCCAGCCGACCATCACCAGCGCCGCCGCCGTGATCCCCAGGTTGAGGTTGCGATGCGTCACGAGCTTCGCGCGGGCCTCCTCCCCCTCCAGGTGCACAGCCTCCTGGGCCACAAGCCCCGAAACACTGGAGAGCACGCCCCCCACAGCCGTCAGCCCCATCGCGCGCCGCCCAAGCTCACAGAGCCCGCGCTGGCCTGTGAACTTGCCCAGCACATCAGCGCCTATCGCCACCGGCATCAACGCCAGCGGCATATGAACCAGCATCGGATGCAGCACATGAAGTCGAGTCGCCATAAACGCTCCGTTCAAAGGTGGACGACAACCGTCGCCGGTGTCTGTGATCTCTTTGAAAGATTGCCGCGCGACCGCCATTGTCGAACTCCCCCCTCGACCAGCACGACACCGCTCGCCAGAACGAGCCTCCAAAACCGCACCCTCACGCCACGTTGTCCTTCTCTCGGTCGGCCCACAACCGCATAAACACTCAACCTCGTCCTTCTCTCGGTCGGTCACAACTCAGCCTCAACCAACACACACACGACCGCCGAAAACCCGCACCCTCACGCCACGTTGTCCTTCTCTCGGTCGGCCCACAACCGCATAAACACTCAACCTCGTCCTTCTCTCGGTCGGTCACAACTCAGCCTCAACCAACACACACACGACCGCCGAAAACCCGCACCCTCACGCCACGTTGTCCTTCTCTCGGTCGGCCCACAACCGCATAAACACTCAACCTCGTCCTTCTCTCGGTCGGTCACAACTCAGCCTCAACCAGCGCACACACGACCGCCGAAAACCCGCCCCATCACGCCACGTCGTCCTTCTCTCGGTCGGCCCACAACCGCATAAACACTCAACCTCGTCCTTCTCTCGGTCGGACATTCACCGCATAAACACACACCCTCACCCATCTCCCGGTCGACCTCTCATCTGCACAATCACTCAACCTCGTCCTTCTCCCGGTCAGCCTGTCGCCCAACCGATGCTCACGCTACGATAACGCGCACACCCCGCAACCTCCCCACACCCCGACCGCCCCATGCCCACCCACCTCGACGTCCTCATCATCGGCGCCGGCCTCTCCGGCATCTGCGCCGGCCACTACCTCCAAAAGGAATGCCCCCAAAAATCCTTCGCCATCTTAGAGGGCCGCGCCTCTCTCGGCGGAACCTGGGACCTCTTTCGCTACCCCGGCGTCCGCTCCGACTCCGACATGCACACCCTGGGCTTCTCCTTTCGCCCCTGGCCCAACCCACAAGCCATCGCCGACGGCCCCTCCATCCTTAGCTACCTCCACGACACCGCCCGGGAGACCGGCCTCGACCGCAAGATCCGCCACAACCACCGCGCCGAACACGCACGCTGGTCCTCCGATGACGCCCGCTGGACGGTCATCTCCCGGCACCCCGAGACCGGCGAAGAATGCGTCCACACCTGCAACTTCCTCTGGTTTTGCACCGGCTACTACCGCTACGAACACGGCCACATGCCCGACTACCCCGGCGCCGAGCGTTTCCGCGGAGAACTCGTGCACCCGCAACTCTGGACCGACGACATCGACTACGCCGGCAAAAAAGTCGTCGTCATCGGCAGCGGCGCCACCGCCGTCACCCTCGTCCCGTCGATGGCCCAGCGCGCCGCGCACGTCACCATGCTGCAACGCTCCCCGAGCTACGTGATGTCGATGCCCGAAGAAGACGCCCTCTCCCAGTCCATGACCCGCATCTTCGGCAAATCCCTCGGCGCCAACCTCACCCGCTGGAAAAACATCCTCCGGCTGATCCTCTTCTACCAATTCGCTCGCCGCATGCCCGCAGCCGCCCGCGCCTTCATCACCAAACAGGTCCGCAACACCATCGGCGACGTCGTCGACGTCGATGCCCACTTCAACCCCACCTACGACCCCTGGGACCAACGCGTCTGCTTCGTCCCCGACAACGACCTCTTCGACGCACTCCGCGACGGCACCGCCTCAATCGTCACCGACCACATCGAATCCTTCACCGAGACCGGCATCCAACTCCGCTCCGGCGAACATCTCGACGCCGACCTCGTCGTCAGCGCCACCGGCCTCGACGTCATGGTCGCCGGCGGTACCACCCTCGAAGTCGACGGCAAACCCGTCCACCCCGGCCAGGAGACAATGTACAAAGGCGCCATGCTCAGCAACGTCCCCAACGCCCTGATGTCCGTCGGCTACACCAACGCCTCCTGGACCCTCAAATGCGAGCTCATCAGCCAGTGGACCTGCCGCCTCCTCCACCACATGGACCAGCACAACCACCGCATCGTCACCCCGCGCCTCCCCGAAGGCACCACCGCCGACCGCCCCCTCATCGACTTCAACTCCGGCTACATCCAACGCGCCCTCGACGAGCTCCCCAACCAGGGCGAACGCCTGCCCTGGCGCCTTTATCAAAACTATATTCTGGACAGTGTTCTGTTTCGCTTCGCCCCCATCGCCGATGATGCGCTGGTCTTCGAGTGATGCGCCTTACGCAGACCTCGCAAGCTCGCCGCTCACGCAGCGCGCATGGCGTTTGAGCCCTATTCTATGCGCCTCACATCACCTTAAGCGTCGCAGCCCCAACCTCAACGCAGCGACTCCCGGCGATAGAGCGCGAGCAACATCGCCAACGCCTCCCGCACCTCATTCCGCACATCCGAGGAGTAGAAACCCTCAACACCCCCGTACTCCTCCAAAATCTCCTGAACATAACGAAGCTCGCTTCGCGACGCCTCGTCCCCAAAGTCCTCCGCACGCAACGCAGCCAGGGGCTCGGCCGCCTCTTGCAACGCCTCCAGCATCCCCGTCCGGGTGTCCGCCCAGAAGATGATCTCCACGGCTGCATGAAGTTTGCTAGAAACCTTGGTCATGTCCTACCTCGACTCGATCTCGAACTATGGATCGGATTCAACACCCGCAAATCACCGCAAACCCGCATCATCGCTGCTCGATGTCGGTCTCTCGGTCGGCCAAAAGATGCACTCTCCCCAACTCCCTCACGAACCTCCCCACACCGCAAACCCCGACGCCCCGCAACCACCCAACCACCCAACCACCCAACCACCCAACCACCCAACCACACGCCACTCCCCCCAACCCCCTCACGAACCTCCCCACACCGCAAACCCCGGCGCCCCACAACCACTTAACCTCATAACCACCCAACCACACGCCACTCCCCCCATCCCCCTCACGAACCTCCCCACACCGCATCCCTCCCAAGCCCCACAACCACCCAACCACCCAACCACCTAACCACAAAAGCGAACCTCCCACCCCACACACGCCACTCCCCACACCGCATCCCTCCCAAGCCCCTCACTCCCCCCGCACCTCCTCCAACCCCTCCCGTATCGCCCCCACCTCGTACCTCCCCTTCAACCGCTCCTCCAGCGCCTCATCGATCGCAAACGACTCCCCATCCCACACCACCACGCTCGTGTAGGGAAACTCCGGCGATCGGCGCTCTTCGGCCTGCTCCGCCGGCCTGTCATGCAGGTAAGTCGCCGTGAAGATCGGCGCCGGCAAGCGCTCCTCGCCGACTTCTTCGAAGATCACAGCGAGCATCTGGGAGGACTCCCAGGGCCCCAGACGGGCGACGTAATAACCCTCCCAGCCGCGGGGGCCGTGGCCGAGAATGAAGGTGCGAAAGCCCTCGAAACGCTCCGGCTCAAAGATATAGAGCAGCGCCTCATCATAGGGCCCGATCGGGCCGAAGATCACATCAAAGGCAAGACGCGTAAAGTCGCCGTGCTGCGCCTTGGCCGCGCGCAGCGTCTCCTCCTCGTTCACCCAGGGGGCTTCAAAAAGTCGGCGAGCCTCGATGGGGATGACGACCTCATACGCCCGCTCCTCCCCCGAAGGCTCCGACCCTGGCTCTACGCCCGCCCTCGCCAGCTCCCCCTCCCCTTCTTGCTTTTGCGCCCTCGCCACCGCACGCGTCGCCTCATCGCCCGCTCCCCCCTCGGCGGCCCTCCGCGCATCTGCCGACCGCGCGCGCTCGGCGCCTGGCCCCTCCGCCGAAACCCTCGACGAGGCGCAACTCGCGAGCAACATCAGCGCCAAAACCATCCCAATCACTCTGCTGGACGCGCGACGAAAACGTCGTTCGCCCCTGGCATTCCCCTGAAACATAGACGTCATCCCGAGCTCCAGTCATAAAGGTGTGGCGCGCGCTCCGCGCGCCCTCTTCTCAACGACGCGCGGGGGCGCGCGCATTTCGACGTCTTCAGCTTCTTCAGCCCGGTCGATGCCGCCCCCCGACAACGCTCTCTTTGATGCAACAGGTCGGGCACCTCAACACGGCGCCCCTCTTTCAACATGTTAGACGCCCCCGCACATCACGCCAGCGCGTCGATCGCCTCATGAAACGCCTTCAACGTGTTGCGACAGGCCTGCGCGCAGATGCGGCAATGCTCCATCGCCTCGGCGTGGCGCTCACACTCCTCGGCGCAGACCCGCGTGGCCACCGCGCTGGCCTGAAGCTGGGAGTAGAGAATCGTGCGATCGCGCTCATCGTAGCGCACCAGCTGGTGGGCGGTCGCCTCACAGCTCTCCGCGCACGCCAGGCAGCGGCGTATACACTCGCGCATCTCCTCCACCTTCTCCTCGGCCAGGCAGGCGTCGGCGCAGAGCACGCAGAACTGCGCGCACATCCGCACCTCATTGAGCGTGGTGGCCAGCAGGTCGGCCTCCAGCGGTGGTGTTAAGGGGTGAGACTCGATCATCTGACGTAGGTTGGCCATCGCGTCCTCGCGTGGTGTGGGAAGGGAGCAAACTCCGAAAACCTGAGGGCGAAACTAAACACAATCCCCCGCCCCTCGAAGTCGTCCGGACTCCCCCCTTCTGTGACATCTTCGCCACCTTACGCCTCCCCCCTCGCGCTCCGGCTGCACATCCCCGCCCCCCCAACCAAAGATGCCCGGGGCCTGTGCCTGCCCTTTCCATTGCCAGCCCGGGGGCCCCGCACAACGCGCGGCCTTTTCTACAATCCTCGTCGGTGATGGAGCACACCATGGCCAACCATCCGCGCAAAAGACCTCGCATCGACACTAACTTAAGGTGTATTCCTTTCTTTTCCCTACATCTCCTGCTAGCTTCCGCGCCGTTGGCCCCCGGCCAAAACCTTCGGTTGCGACGAACACCCCTCAGAGGCCCCCGATGATGCGCTCCTCCCTGGCCCCCCTCCTCGCCCTCCTCCTTCTGACCTCGGCGCTTCTTGTCGGCTGCGGCGATGACGGCACCGCCGGCACCACCCCGACCTGCTCCGCCGACGAACTTCTGGACCAGCAGGCCAACCTCTGCGTTCCGCGAGACGGCGGCGATGAGCCCGACGCCGGCGACGACACCGACACCGACATCGAGCCCGATGTCGACGATGAGCCCGACGTCGACGATGAGCCCGACACCCCCGGCCCCGAGTGTGACGCCGACAACGACGGCATTCTCAGCTACGCCTGCGGCGGCGCCGACTGCGACGACAACGACGCCAACACCTACCCCGGCGCCATCGAGATCTGCGACGGCAAAGACAACACCTGCGACAACATCGTCGACGAGGGCGTCAGCTGCTCCTTCTACGCCCACACCGCAGACGGCCTCTACTCCATCAACCCCTTCGATGGCACCGCCAACCGCGAGTCCGATCTCATCGACTGGGATGGCGAATGGGTCCGCCTCCTCGACATCGACACCCACCCCAACGGCGTCCTCTTCGGTGTGACCCGCTACGATCTCTACGCCTTCCACGACGCCGAAAACATCTGGATCCGCGTGGCCTGGATGGGCGGCGCCGACATCGGTGAGCCCAACGGCCTGGCGATCGACGGCTTCGGCACCGCCTATGTCACCGCCGAAAACAGCTTCCTCAAATTCGACCTGGCCGAAGTCGAAGCCATCCTCGACGAGCACGGCTTCGACGAGACCGAGTTCGAAGACCTCATCCTCAGCCCCGAAGAGATCACCGTCACCGGCGACACCACCTACATCTCCAGCGGCGACTGCGTGGTCAACAAGCAGAACACCTTCTACATGACCTCCAAGCACGAGGAAGCCCAGGACCACCTCGTCGAAATCGACCGCACCACCGGCGACGCCGTCAACCGCGGCGCCACCGGCTTCGACAGCATCTACGGCCTGACCGCCGGCTGGAGCAAACTCTTCGGCATCACCAGCTCCGGTGAGCTCCTGGAAATCAACCCGAACGACGGCTCCGCCGAGCTCATCCACGACTTCGGCGACTCCAAACGCTGGTACGGCTCTGCCTCCACCCCGCAGCGCTAAACGCTTGAATTTTCCCGCATCGCGTTCAGGTTCCCCGCTACACCACTCACACACACCGTGACACAAAGGAGTAGCGATGAACCGCGACCAGACACAGGGACAGTTCGAGCAACTCAAAGGCAAAGCCAAACGCATCTGGGGTGAGCTCACCGACGATGACGTCAAAAAAGCCGAAGGCTCCGCCGATAAGCTCTACGGCATCATCCAGGAGCGTTTTGGCGACTCCAAAGAGTCCATCAAGAAAAAACTCGACCGCACGAGCATGAACTAAGGCTCGCCGTCGAGCCGCCCGCCAGATAGCGGGCATTCTCCCGCGCCGCGCCGCTCTTTCGAGAGCGCCGGCGCGGGATTTTTTTTGCCCGATTTCAAAAACTTTAGATCCAAACCCACAGCGCTCCGTTTGAAGACCTGTAACCCATCTCGCGCCGCCCCCCGGCGTCCCAACTTACGGAGCTTCCCATGCACACCAACGCCTCCCCGACCTCCGCACCTCGCCGCTCGCACCGTCCCCTGGCCGCCCTGACTCTGGCCGCCGCCACCCTCGGCACCCTGGGACTTTTCTTAAGCTCCCCCGTCACCGCGCTCACCCCTCCCCCCCGCCCCATGCCTCGCCCCATCCCGCAGCCCGTCCCCCCGCAGCCCATCCAGCAGGCGCAGTTCGTCTGCGAGGTGCCCACCGAAGCCGCCCGCTCGGTGCAGGTCGCCTTTGAGGAGTACTACAGCTGCGTGCAACCCCTGGCCGCCGAATGGCTCGGCGCCCACCCCCAGCACGTCCCCCTGCTTGAGGCCCAGTACCAGGCCTGGCTCATCGCCCGCGGCCACGACCTGCGCGGCACCCCCGAAGCCGCCCGCTTCGTGCGACGCAACCCCGTCGACTTCAACGACCGCACCATCGAGCTCACCTCCGCCCAGGTTCAAGAGCTCGCCCCCAACCTCTCCGCCGAGCCGGCACGCGTCCGCGGTGAGCTCCAGCGCATCTTCGTCGACCGCGACAACAAGCGCATGTTCCTCACCAGCGCCGAAGAAGGCCTCGTCTCCCTGAGCATCGCGCGCCGCTACGCCTACGAGGTCGAAGGCAGCTCCAACCACACCGGCTCCAAAGACTTCTTCGTCATCGACGCCAACCATGCGGTTATCGAAGACGCCTCGGAGGTCGGCGGCGCCCGCGACCTGGTGATCCTGGACATCTCCGACCGCGAAGATCCCCGTGAAGTGCGCCGCCTCGTCGGCGCGCTCCCCCACGTCAGCCACGCCCCGGCCTACCTGCACAGCCTGCCGGCCACACCGCCCTCCTTCGACCAGTACCGGCTGATGCGCCAGGGCAAACTGCAGTTCGCCCAATGCGGCGCCCCCCCCACCGTCTCCACCCACCCCGGCGTCGCCTGCCGCCCCGACGGCTCCTGCTACGTGCAAAAGATCAAACAAACCCCCGACACCGGCATCTGCGAGCGCCACGTCAACCCGGCTGTCATCGGCCGCCCCCGTCCGATGCCCCGCCCCACTATCGATGAACGTATCTCCGAGCTCGAAGACAGCGCCCCGATGACTGGCCGCATGGGTAGCGCTGCTCCCGCCCCTCAGCGCCGCTCCCGCGCCGCCTCCGCACCCCCGATGGCCGCCGCCGAAATGGCCGCCCCCGCTCCCCTCGACCGCGGCGCCCCGCGCCAGGAGATGGACACCCGCGCCAACGCCCCCATGCCCGACGGCGGCGCCGGCGGCGCCGGCTCGCTCAGCCAGATGATGCTCTACGGCAACACCCTCTACGTGCTCAGCGCCGCCGGCAACATCGCGCAGGGCTGGTTGACCAGCTTCGATGTCTCCAACCCCCGCCAGCCGCGCCTGCGCCACATCATCGGCCTCGACAACGGCCCCGAAGCCCTGCAACGCCACGACAACCTCCTGCTCATCGCCGGCCGCGACGCCGTGATGACCGCCTCGCTCGGCACCCCGCACGCCCCCCGCCTGCTCGGAGAGTTCCGCCAGTTCTGCCCCGTCAACTACGACCCCGTCGTCGTCCAGGGCACCGTCGCCTACCGCACTATCATCGTGGACCAGCCCCGCAGCCGCTGCACCTCTCGCCTCGAAGTCATCGACTTAAGCCAACCCCACAGCCCCACCCTGCGTACCACCCTGCCCATCAGCCGTCCCCGCGGCCTGGCCGTCCTCGGTGAGCGCCTCTTCGTCGCCGACGAACACCACGGCGTGCAGATCTTCGACCTGAGCGACCCCGTCGCCCCGAGCTACGCCGCCACCTGGCAGATCTACGGCGTCAAAGACCTGGTCGTAAGCGACTTCGACCTCTTCGCCCTCAGCCCCAACGAGGTGCAAACCTTCGACCTCGCCCCCCTCTACCAGCGCGACATCGACCTCCAAAAAGTCGCCTCCGAAACCCGAGGCCACCTCACCGTCGTGCGCGCATCCAACCACCGCGTCGAGCGCTGACACCTTAAACGCTATCACCTCTCCACCCCACTCGCCCCCCGACCATGCGCCGGGGGGCGATTTTTTTGTCCCTCACCACCGGGCCCCCCGCATCACCGGGTTTTCAGTCGCTTTCAGACCACCTCCTTCTCTCCCCTGAACGCCGCTATCGGTGCGCCCATACGGCTGATTTCCCCGCTCCGACACCTCCCAAAACCTCGCCAGACGCTCCCAGGCACCCTTGGTTGCGCATCGCGCTTTTGCTACCCCTTCCGATCCGAGCTTCCTGCGTCTTCGCACGACCACGCAACCAGGGAGAGCCCCGCGCGCCGCCCTACACAGGGACATTTTGCTTCGTTCCCCGGAACATCGAGCACATCCTCCATTACCGGCAGCCCGCATCGAGAACACGCGCTCCCCCGCAAGCGCTCCGACGCCCTACAACCCCATCACCACGCAGACCCAACGCTCAAAGGAAGGAGTCTCCTATGTTCACCCTGCGCGCCCTGCTCACCTTGAGCCTCATCGCCTCCCTGACCATGGGCTGCGGAGGAAGCGACGCCGACACCGACACCCCCGACGCCGCTCCCGATATCACCGACACCGACGCCGGACCCGACGCCGACACCACCGACGCCGACCTGGACCCCGACGCCGACACCGATCCCGACGCCGACTCGGACCCCGACGCCGATACCGATCCAGACGTTGATCCAGACGTCGACCCGGACCCCGACGCTGATACAGATCCAGACGTCGACCCGAACCCCGACGTCGACCCGGACCCCGACGTCGACCCCGATCCCGAACTCGGCGCCCTCATCATCACCCTCGAAGGTCTCCCCGACGGCAGCGCCTGGCCCCAGATCACCTTGAGCGGCCCCGAAGGCAACACTCCCGTCGATCAAGACGAGCACCTCGAAGAGCTCCCCGTCGGCGACTACACCCTCAGCGCCGCTCCCTTCACTGTAGAGCCCGCCATCTACGAAGCTGCACCGGTCGAGCTCACCATCGAGGCCGACCAGACCACCGAAGTCTCCCTGAACTTCACCGTCCTCCCTGGCCAACTCGACGTCAACGCCACCGGCCTCCCCGCCGGCGCAAACCTCCAGGCCACCCTTGTCGGCCCGGCCCCGGAAACCACATCACAAAACATCGCCGGCGCGCAGTCCTTCGACGACCTGACCCCGGGCGAATACCTCCTCACCTACGAAGACGTCCTGATCGACGACGTCTCCCACAGCCCCTCCCCCGAATCCCTCAACCTCACCATCACCAGCGACGAAATCACCTCCGCCTCCACCACCTACACCGTCCCCTCGGGCACCCTCACCATCACCCACAGCCTCCCCGATCAGGGCACACTCGCCCTCTCCCTCACCAACACCCTGGGTTACAGCCAGCAGGTCACCCTCAACGGCTCCGGCTCCACCCCGCTTCAACTTCCCGTGGGCGACTACCAGTTCAGTCTGGACAGCAACGACCTGGGCACCGACGTCTACGGCAACCCTTATTTTGTGCTCGGCCTCGACGCGAGCTTCTCCCTGGGCGACGGCCAGGGTCTCACCGCTGCCATCACCGCCCCCGCACCCACCCAGGTGCTGCGCGCTGATGACCAGGGCCTCGGCTCATTACGCGAAGTCCTCGGTCGCGTCCTGCCCGGCAGCCTCGTCACCTTCGCCCCCGGTCTCACTCAGGTCACCACGACCTCTCAGATCACCATCGACAAAGAGATCTCCATCGTCGGCCCCGGCCCAGACGTCCTCACGTTAACCACCTCCGGCGAACACCGCCTCTTTGAATTCGACGCCAATGCCGACGTGCATCTCGAAGCGCTGCGCATCGCCGAGATCGACGCCATACTCGACCCGGGCATGGGCGGCGCCATCTTGAGCCGCGGCCTCTTCAGCCTGCGCAACCTCATCTTCGAGGCCGTCGAAAACGTCGGCGACGCCGGCGGCGCCATCGCCATCGAAGCCACCACCGGCGACATCCTCATCGAGGACACAACCTTCTCCGACAACGCCGTCTCCGGCCGCGGAGGGGCCATCGCCATCGAGTCCGCCTCACACCATGTCTACATGGAACGCGTGATCTTCGACGAGAACGAAGCCCTCTCCTACGGCGGAGCCATCTACAACGATGGCAACCTCACCATCTCCGACGCCATCTTCACCCGGAACGCCGCCATGTTCATGTCCTCCGGTGGCGCGATCTATCACTCCGCCCTTTTTTCGAGCCAACTTCGCATCGAGCGCGCCCTCTTCGCCGACAACCGCGCTGATAGCTCCGGCCGCGCCATCAGCTCCGGTAGCTCCACGGAGCTGACCAACGTCACCTTCTTCAACAACACCACTGCCAACTGCGATCCCGCCTACTACCAGCGCCAGGGCTCCGCCTCGTTTGCCAACGTCACCTTCGCCGAACACTTCAACGCTCCCACATCCGCGCTTCAGGCCAGCGACAGCGGCAATGCCTCCATCGAACTCAAAGCCTCCGTGATCGCAGGCGACGGCGTCCCCCTCGCAAGCGATTGCTCCCAGGACCTTGAGTTCTACCCTCCGGCGCCCATCACCTCCCTGGGCCACAACTACCTCCAGACCAACTCCCCCTACCTCATCACCGACCCCACCGATACCGTGGGCACCACTGCATCCCCCCTGCCCAACCCACTCGCCACCCTGGCCGATAACGGCGGCTTCAGCCACACCATGGCCGTGACCGGCGACGAAAACATCACCGCGCTGAGTCTTCCCGCAGCCTCCTGCACCGACACAACCGGCCAGCCCCTGACCGAAGACCAGCGCGCAGAGACTCGCCCCACCGCCGACCAATGCACCGCCGGTGCCTTTCAGGCCACCCCCATCCCCGTGAACCTCGAAACCTTCGACGGACATGGGCTCAGCGGCTCAAGCTACACCGCCACACACTTCACCACCGACGCAGGCTTCACCTGGAGCGTGATCGGCGCACGCTCCGAAGACGTCTACCCCATCGATGGCGAAGGCATCATCTTGCGGGGCAAGGGATCGTCGCTGGCCAGTGTCGGCCTCAGCGGCGGAGTTAACGAGGTCAGTGTCGACTTCCGCAAGGCCTTCACCGGACAGACCCCACGACACCTCACGCTCTCCGTCAACGGCACCATCGTCGCCACAAGCCCTATCTTCGGCGACGTCTCCGGCCCCGATGAGACCGTCTACACCCTCAGCGCCGATAACCTCAACATCTCCGGCTCCTTCTCCATCGTGGCCCGCGTCCGCAGCGAGACCGACAACCCCACGCAGATCGTCATCGATAACCTGACCTGGCGCTGAACCGACCCAAATCCTCCAACACGCACCACACATACCCCTGCCCAGATAAAACGCCCCGGGAGCACTCCCGGGGCGTTCCTCATTCCACCAGACGCATTCCCCGACAAACCCAACCTCAGGACGCACACCCCCAAAACCCCGAATCCCCAGTCCCCATGCGCTTCGGATCGATGTCCGCAAAATCAAAATCGCGTTCCGAACCCTTCCGACACCCTCCCGCACATTCCCAAACACCGTCGGAAGCCTCCCCACCTCAACTTTCCAGTTCCAACCCACCTTCGGAAGCGCCCCGAAAGCTCCCTCCCAAAAAAAAGCCGCATCCGAAGCCTCCCCAGACCTCCCCGTCACTTCAGACACTCTTTCCGAGGGTCCGTATCACCCGGCGCACCTCCCAACACACCTTCCGAAGCCTCCCGAAAGCTCCCCTCACCTGCAATCACACCTTCGGAACGCTTCCTCAAGCATCCCGACCCTGCAGTCACACAACACGGAGTCTCCGGAAGGCCTGGTCCCCCTGCAAACCTACGCCACGAAGCGCCCGGAACGCTTTTTCAACTGCAGACACACCCCACGAAGCCTCCAGAACGCCTCCTCTCCCACCACGATCCCGCCACGAAGCCTCCAGCGCCCTCTCTTGCCCCCCACCGAACCCGAACGCACCCACCGTCGCCCCGAAACGCTCGGCCCTCGCCCCACCGAACCCGAACGCACTCAGGGCGGCGACTGGCAAGGAGGCAGGGATGAAGCTGTAGCAGCGCTACCGCGAATCCCTGACGACGCTGCCAGCGTCGTCCTGATGCGCTCGGCACACAACCACAACCCGCGCCCCCCCCTACCCAACGCACGAATCTCCCCACACCGCAAACCCCGACGCCCCACAACCACCCAACCACCCATCCTCAACCCGCGCCCCCCCAAACGCCCTCACGAACCTCCCCACACCGCAAACCCCAACGCCCCACAACCACACAACCACACAACCACCTAACCTCAACCCGCGAACCCCAACGCCCCGACCTCGTTTATTTACGCGTCCCCCCTCGCCTGTTAGACAAGAGAAGTCAGTTCGATCAAGCGGTTAACCGGTGCACAGGCGCACCGCGCGCGGGAGCAGGTCCAATGAACGTCAGCACACTCCGAAACACCCTCACGATCTTCGCCCTGGCCGGCCTTCTGGCCGCCTGCGCCGGAGACGCCACCCCTCTCGAAGAGCTCCCCGAGCCCGACGCCTCAGCCGACGTCGACGCCGGCGACGACACCGACCTCAGCGATACGCCTGACACCGAGCTCCCCGACACCGACACCCCCGACGCACCGCTCCCGGACGCCGACGAACCCGACGCCGACACCGACGAACCCGACGCCGACGAGCCCGACGTCGAAGATCCCATCGGCCCCATCCTGGAGTTCGGAAATGACCTCGAATTAAGCGCCACGGTCGGCGAAAGCGCCACCGGTGAGCTCGCGGTGGCCAACCGCGGCGATCAACCCCTCACCCTCACGCTGGAACCCTCCGACCCCGCGCTGGTCCTCACCCCCACCAGCGCCGAGCTTGCCGCCGATCAGGACGCCACCATCGGCGTGGAGGTCGCCTGCACCGAGCCCGGCTCCTTCACCTACGCCATCACCCTCACCAGCAACGACCCGCAGGCTCCCATAAGCCAGCGCGATGTCACCTTAAGCTGCGAAGCCCTCCCCCTGGGAGAGCTCGTCATCAGCGCCCGGGGCCTCCCCTCAGGCACGAGCTTCGAGACCACCATCTCCGGCCCCGGCGGCTTTGAGGCCTCCCTGGGCGCCCCCACCTCGGTGCCCGATCTCGAGCCCGGCGACTACACCCTGAGCTTCGCTGAGGTCAGCGCGCCCCCGGCCATCTACCGCGCCGAGCCCATTGAGGTCAGCGTCAGCGCCCAGGCCGGCACCGTCGCCCAGGCCGACTTCGAGGCCATCGATGGATCTCTTTCCATCAACGTGACCCTTCCGGCCGGAAGCGCCGCCTCCTTCGAAGTCGTCGACGCCACCGGCCAGCGCGTCGGTCAGTTCTCCACCAACGGCCCCGGAGGCGCCACACTCACCCTGGCCCCCGGCGACCACCGCGTCCGCCTCACCGGCACCGCCCCCACCGACGCCTTTAACAACCCCCTGGACTTCGAGGGCCTCGACCAGCCCGTCGAGGTCCGCTCCGAGCAAGTGGCCTCCGCCACCATCACCGCCCTTAACCCCGCCGAAGTGCGCACCGCCACCGACGGCCAGCCCGGCTCGCTACGCGCCATCGTCACCTCGGTCAATCCCGGCACCGAGATCACCTTTGCCCCCGGACTCGCCCCCCTGACCATCAACCAGGGCACCATCGCCATCAACAAGGCGCTCAGCATCATCGGCCAGGGCCCCGGCCAGACCATCCTTGTGGCCGACCAGCCCACCGGCATCTTCTCGATCATCGGCACCGATGAGGTGCGCTTTGAGAACATGACCCTGCGAGATGTCGCCTCCTCCGGAGTCGGCGGCGCCATCACCGCCAATGCCCCCCTGACGCTTAGCAACCTGCATCTTATCAACAACAGCGCCGCCCGCGGCGGCGCCATCGCCATCAGCGGCAGCGGCAACGACGCCCTGCTCTCCGGCGTCTTTTTGCGCGACAACAGCGCCTCCGAAGAAGGCGGCGCCATCTTCGTCAACGGCCCCTCCCTTGTCGTCGAAGACACCCACTTTGAGAACAACGACGCCGCCGTCGACGGCGGCGCCATCTTCGTGGAAAACGCCTCGGGCTGCGGCCCGCTGACCCTTCGCCGCTCCCTCTTCACCGGCAACACCGCCGGCACCCACGGCGGCGCGGTGCGCAGCGGCTGCGCAAGCGAGGTCGAAAACACCACCTTTGCCAACAACAGCGCCACTCAGCGCGGCGGCGCCTACTACCAGTTCGACGGCGCCGCCTCCCTCTCCTTCGTGACGGTCACAGGCAACAGCGCAGCCGAAGGCGCCGGCGTCATGAGCTACGGCGACGGCCTCACCCCCATGACCCTGCGCGCCAGCATCATCGCCGGCAACCCCCCCACCGGCGCCGACCTCAACGAACTCAAAATCGTCAACGACACCGGCGCAAACCCCGTCGCCTCCCTGGGCCACAACTACGTCGGCCGCACCTCCGCAGGCTCCTTCACCCCCGCCGACTCCGACACCCTCAGCCTCACCACCGCCCTCCCCTCCCCGCTGCTCTCCCTGGCCGACAACGGCGGCCCCACCCACACCGCAGCCGTGGCCCCGGCCTCCATCCCCACGCTCAGCCTGCCCGCGACGTCCTGCCTCGACGCCTGGGATCAACCCCTGACCGAAGACCAGCGCTCCCAACCTCGCCCCGACCGCGCCTTCTGCACCGCCGGCGCCTGGGAAGCCTCCAACGCCGGCGGCTTTGAGGATTTTGAAAACCACGCGCTCAGCGACAATTCGTACTCCAACGACCTTCTTGTGGGCGACGACGGCATCACCTGGGTGCTCGATGACGCGCGGGGCGAACAGAACTACCCCATCGATGGCAAAGGCATCATCCTCCGGACCGGCAGTTCCATCAGCGCCGAAACGATCCCCGGCGGCGTGGGTCTCCTGCTGGTCGATGTGCGCAAAGCCTTCATCGGCACCGGCAGCCGCACGCTCAAAGTCTACATCAACGGCGATCTCATCGGGCAGACTGAACCTTTTGGCGCCGAGAGCGGCGAAGACACCACCGTGCACACCCTCGAACTTCAGGACCTGAACATCAGCGGCGCCTTTAACCTGCGCCTCGAAAGCGCCGGCGAGCAGCTTGTCGTCGACAACCTGCGCTGGCGCTAACCTCCCTACAGCCCCCCAACCCGAGCGCACCCAAAAACCCGAGCGCATCCAGGGCGAAGTCCAGCAAGGAGGCAGGGATGAAGCTGTAGCAACGCTACCGCGAATCCCTGGCGACGACGCTGGCTTCGTCCTGGGGCGCTCGGCAAGGAGCAAGGAGGAGGGTGTAGCAGCGCTACCGCGACGACGCAGCGACACAGCCAGCGTCGTCCTGGGGCGCTCGGCACCCAACGCCCTCACGAACCTCCCTACATCGCGAACCCCGGCGCCCCACAACCACCTGACCACCTGACCACTTAACCACAGGCACACCTCTCCCATCGCCACGCCGCCAGCGTCGTCCTGGGGCGCTTCGGCTTTTGGATCTTCGGGAACATTCTGCTACAGCTGCCGACCCGAACTTCACAGCTTTCGATGACCGCTCGGGGGAGCCGCCATCGTTTTGCATCTTTTCCCCAACAAACCTCAGGAGCACCCGATGTTAATGACCCGCACTCTGCTCGCGATGAGCCTCATCGCGACGCTGGCCATTGGCTGCGGCGGCGACGACACCACCCCGACCAACGAGCCCGACGCCTGGGACGTGGATGAAGACACCGGCCCCGACGCCGAAGATCCCGACGCCGAAGATCCCGATGTCGACCCGGACGCCGAAGACCCCGATGTCGACCCGGACCCCGAATTCGGCACCCTCTCGGTCACCCTCGAAGGTCTCCCCGAAGGCAGCACCTGGCCCGAGCTCACGCTCAGCGGCGACGAGGGCGACATCACCGTCGGTGAAGATGGTCTGGTCGAAGACCTGGCCGTGGGCGACTACACCCTGAGCGCTGCCCCCTTCACCATCGAGCTGGCCAGCTACGAAGCCGCTCCGGTCGACGTCAGCATCGAAGCCGACCAGACCACCGAGGTCACCCTTGCCTTCGCCCTGATCCGCGCCAGCCTGGAAGTTGTGATCGAGGGCCTCCCCGAGGGCGTTAACGCGCAGGTCGAGGTTGCCGGCGACGAAGGCACCGAGTCCCTGACCGAAACCACCACCCTCAACGAGCTCACCCCGGGCACCTACAGCATCCTCCCCGACCGGGTCAGCGATGGCGACCTTCAGTACCAGGCCGAAACCGCCACGCTGGAGCTTGCCAGCGGCGACGCCGAGAGCGTGACGGTGAGCTACGCCCTGGTCACCGGCCAGATCGAAGTCGTCGTCGAGGGCCTGCCCGCAGGCGTCGACCCCGACCTCATTCTGACCAACCCCGAAGGCATTGAGGCCTCAATCACCCAGGCCGGCACGCTCACCGACCAGATGCCCGGCAGCTACAGCGTCGTGGCCAACGACGTCACCAGCGACCCGGCCATCTACCGCGCCGAAGGCGCCAGCATAGAGGTCGAAAGCGACCAGACCGCGACCCTCACCATCACCTACGCAGCGGTCGCGGGCGAACTGCAGATCAGCGCCACCGGACTTCCCTCCGGCAGCGACCTCGAAGCCACGCTGATCGGCCCGGCCCCGGCCTCCACCGCCCTCACCATCACCGGCGCGCAGACCCTGGATTCACTGGCCCCGGGCGACTACATCCTCAACTTTGCTCAGGTCAGCGTCGGCACCACCACCTATGCCCCCGATCCGGCCAGCGTAAACAAGACCGTGTTCAGCGAGCAGAGCGCCGACGCCTCCACGAGCTACTCGGCTCCCACCGGCACGCTGACCCTCACCCACGCTCTCCCCGACTCCGGCGCCCTCACCGTGACCGTCGCCGACGGCCTGGGATTTAGCCAGAACATCACCCTTAGCGGCACCGGCACCGCAGATATCGAACTTCCCGCGGGAAGCTACGAGCTCACCCAGGCCAGCAACGGCCTGGGCACCGATGAATTCGGCAATCCCTACTACGTCCTCGGCCTGGATGTGGGCTTCTCGGTGACCAGCGACGCCGAAGTCTCCACTTCGCTGCTCGCCCCCGCCCCCACCGAGGTGCTCCGCGGCGACGACCAGGGCCGTGGCTCCTTGCGCGAGGTCTTAAACCGCGTCGTCGCCGGCAGCGTCATCACCTTCGCCGATGGTCTTTCTGAGGTGACGACCGAGTCGCTCATCTTCATCGGCAAAGAAGTCTCCATCGTGGGCCCGGGCCCCGACCAGCTCACCCTGACCACCACCGGCGGCGACCGCCTCTTCTCCTTTGACCCCCTGGCCGATGTGCATCTTGAAGGCATGCGCATCGCCGACATCAGCGCCAACATCGAAGGCGCCGCTATCTACAACCTGGGCGTCTTCAGCCTGAGCGACATGGTATTTGACAACAACCAGGCCGTTGAAGCCGACGGCGGCGCCATCTCCATCGCCGAGACCACCGGCCCCATCGTCATCGAAGACTCCATCTTCACCAATAATAGCGGCAATTACGGCGGGGCCATTGAGATCGCCTCCGGCGTCGCCTCAGTGCTCCTGGAGCGTGTCCGTTTTGAAAACAACAGCGCCAACTCCAGCGGGGGCGCCATCGACTCCTTTGCCACCAACCTGGACATCTACGATGCGATCTTCCGCAACAACAGTGCGAACGCCTCCGGTGGCGCTCTTCATATCCCGCTCAATAACGCCGCCTCACTCCGAGTCGAGCGTGCTCTCTTCGAAGGCAATAGCGCCCAGAACAACGCCGGCGCTATCTACGCCGGGGCAGACGCGGAAATCCTCAACGTAACGTTCACCGGCAACACTGCCTCCACCGGCCGCGGCGGCGCCTACTACCAGCATGATGGCGAAGGCACACTCAGCTTTGTTTCTTTCGCCGACAATGCGGGCACTCAAGGTAGCGCCCTGGCCTCCTACTGCGACAGCGGGACGCCCCTTACCTTGAAGAACTCCATCGTCGTGGGTTCCGGCACGCTCTTCAACTGCGCAAGCTCAACCCGCCTCATCGCCTCGCTCGGCCACAACTACATCCAGACCGAGTCGGCTGACTTCGTCGCCGACACCACCGACACCGTCGGCACCACGGCCGCCCCCCTGGCCAACCCGCTGCTCCCCCTGGCCAACAACGGCGGCTTCAGCGACACCATGGCCGTCAGCCTCTTCTACCTCGACGACGTCAGCGAATCCGCCACCCTCTGCACCGACGCCGCCGGCAACACCATCCTCGACGACCAGCGCGGAGAAACTCGCCCCACCGGAGGCCTGTGCACGGCCGGGGCCTTCCAAATACCCGACGATGCGTCGAGCTTTGAGCCCTTCCTCGGCCACGGCCTTGGCGCCTCGACCTACGTCGACACCACCTTCACCACCACCGCCGGATTCACCTGGGAGGTCATCGGCGTGCGCTCCGAGGGCTCCTACGGCATCGCCGGCCAGGGCCTGATGTTCCGCGAAATCGGCAACTACGTGCGCAGCGTGGGCTTGAGCGGCGGCGTCGACTTTGTCCAGGTTGACTACCGCAAAGCCTGGGCGGGCGACGCCCCCCGACAGATCGCCATCGCCGTCAACGGTACCGTCGTCGCCACCAGCCCCGTCTTCGGCGGTTTCTCCGGCACCGACGACTCGGTCTTCACCCTCACCGCCACCGGCCTCAACATCAGCGGCGACTACACCATCGAGATTCGCAACCTCACCCCCGCAAACGGGCAGGTCGTCATCGACAACCTCTCCTGGCGTTAAGCCGCAGGGACGACCTCAGCGGGCTCATTGAGCCCCCCTGACTGAGAAAAACGCCCCGGGAGAGCTCCCGGGGCGTTTTTGCTCTGGCCCGGCGATACCGCCACGCACATCGCCTGAAACACGCTGAAAATACAACGGAGCGCTTTGGCGAACGCCCGCGCTTTTGCTATGGCTGCACCTCTTCTAACCCCCTTTGGGCGGGCCGACGCGCGACGCTTTGTCGGTGCGTGATGTGTTTGAATCACCGGAGAACGTTATGAACCTGACACGACTTTGCTTCATCCTCTCGCTGAGCGCCTCGCTCACCATCGGGTGCGGCGGCGACGCTGACGATACCGACCAACCCGACACGACCATCGAGGAAAACGACGCCGGCAGTGACGCCGACATCGAGCCCGACGCCGATACAGACGTCGACCCCGACGCCGATACGGACATCGAACCCGACGCCGACACCGATTTGATTGACGAGAGCGGCACGCTCATCCTCACCCTCGACGGCCTGCCCGAAGATGCCGAGTGGCCCGACATCGAACTTGTGGGCGACACCACGCTGACGGTCCCCGAGAGCGGCCAGCTCACCGAGATCCCCGCCGGCGACTACGAGCTTATCGCCGAGCGCGTCCTGCGCGGCCTCTCCACCTTTGAGACGCCCACACAATCCATCACCATCGAGGCCGATGAGACCCTGGAGGCCACCCTGAGCTACGAGCTCATCCCGGCCGCCTGGGAGGTGATCATCGCCGGACTTCCCGCGAGCGTCGACGCCGACATCGCGCTGGAAGGCCCCGACTTCAACGACAGCCTGGAAGGCTCAACCACATACGACGCGCTCACCCCCGGCGCCTACCTGCTCACCCCGCGTGACGTCACTGACGGCGGCGCCACCTACAGCGCTGGCATCCGCACCGCCGCGCTGGCCAGCGGCACCAACGACCCCACCACCATCACCTACACCCTCTCCCCGGCTGAGCTTGACGTGGTCATCACCGGCCTTCCCGCCGGCCAGAGCGCGCAGGTGAGCATCACCGGCCCGGCTGGCTACGCAAACACCATCAACGACAGCACCCTCCTCAACGGTCTGGTCCCGGGCGAATACACCGTCGAAGGCGCCGAGGTTGACCTGGGGGACCAGATCTTCAAGGCGGCCCCCATCACCCTCACGCTGGATAGCAACGCCACTGAGACCGCCACGCTGAGCTACGAAGTGGTCGCCGGCGAATTGGTCATCGTCGCCGAGGACCTTCCGGCGGGCGCAGACGTCGCCGCGACGCTCATCGGACCCGCTCCCTCCACCGACGAAGTGGCCATCAGCGAGACCACCACCGAGCTCGCCCCGGGCGACTACACCCTGAACTTCGGGGAGGTGCAGACCGGCGGCGCACGCTTCGAGCCGACGCCGACCACGCTCCCCATCACCATCGCCAGCCGTCAGCAGAGCGAAGCCAACGTCTCCTACGCCGCGGCCGGGGGCACCGCCGCGATCATCTACGACCTGATCGGCAGCGGCAGCATCACCGTGCGTCTTGGCGAGGGCACCATCGCCACCGAGCGCACCTTAAGCGGCCAGGGCACCGCGCAGATCCCGATGCCCGAGGGCGCCTACACCCTCTCGGTCATCTCCAACGACCTGGGCACCGACGCCTTCGGCAACCCCTACCCTTTGCTCGGCGACAGCCAGGGCATCGTCGTAGTCGATGGCATGACGACCACGGTGGAGCTCAGCGCCTTTGAACCCACGCTCGTCATCAGCTCCGGCGATAACGGGGCGGAGCCCGGCACGCTGCGCGAGGTGATCAGCCGCGTCAACGACGGCAGCGTCATCACCTTTGACCCGAGCATCACGCTTATTCATCCCGGCACCTCATTCGTCATCAACAGGGAGCTCAGCATTGAGGGCCCGGGCGCCGACCAGCTCACCCTGAGCGCGAATCGCTCCGACCGCATCTTCACCGTGCTCGACAGCGGGTCACTGCACCTCGAAGGCCTCACCCTCGCCGACACCGCCATCGCCGGTGACGGCGGCGCGGTACACGCCACTGGCGAGTTCAGCGCGATCGACGTCGACTTCGTCGACAACAACGCCGGCGGCCACGGCGGCGCCGTCTATATTGACACTGGCGAGCCTCTGGCCGTGTTGCGACGGGTCCGCTTTATCTCCAACGCGTCCGATGGCGATGGCGGCGCGATCTACACCCGCATTCCACTGATCGTAGAAGATGCCCTCTTCGAGTCGAACTCCTCGGAAGGCTTCGGCGGCGCGATCTTCGCCCACGCCGGCAGCACTGGCGGCAACATGGTGATCACCCGCGCGCTCTTCGACGGAAATTTCGCCGGCAACAGTGGCGGCGGCGTTTTCAGCCGGCGCGGCGCCTTTGTCGGCAACACCACCTTCTCTGAGAACACGTGCTTCTCCAGCCCGGGCGGCGCCTGGATGCAGTACGACGGTGAAGCCAACTTCGTGCACACCACCTTCGACGACAACTTCGCGATTTACGGCGAAGCCATCGCCTCCTACTGCGACAATGCCACCCCGGTGTACCTGAAAAACTCGGTGGTTCACGGCGATAGCTCCCAGTCCTTCCATTGCCAGGAGAGCGACCGCCCGGTCGCGTCGCTGGGCTACAACTACATTCAAGTCGACTCACCACACTTCCAGGCGCAGAGCTCCACCGACGAGGTCGGCACCGAAGCCACCCCGCTGCCCGTGCGTTTGAGCCCGCTGGCCGACAACGGCGGCTTCACCTCCACGATGGCCGTAGCGCCGGGCGTCACCAACGACGTCTGGATGCGCCTGCCAGCCTCGGCCTGCGTCGATGATGCGGGCCTGGCGATCACCGACGACCAGCGTGGCGAGCCTCGCCCCAACGCGGGCTACTGCTCGATCGGGGCGTGGGAGAACACCGCGCGTTGACCGGTCAGCCCTGAGTGAGAACGCGCACGACGTGTTCTGCTGAACCGAAAACGCCCCGGGAGATCGCGATCTCCCGGGGCGTTTTTTGGTTTGCGTCAGCAGTGCTCATGGCGACCACAGCGCTCGAAGCCGGGTCTCAACGCCACCGACCGAGAGACGCGCGTCACTCAGATTCTATGCGCCTCACCGCCCCTTCACTCCGCGTCAGCAACCCGCGCCGCCCCCTCCGCCTCCGCCTTCACATGCCGCAGCACCCTCAAATGAATCTGCTGAATCAACGCGCTCGCAAACAACTGCCAGTACCCCACCGGCTGCATGTCGATCGCATACCAGGTGCTCCCCTCCAGACGCGTGCGGCCGTTGCCCAGGTCGATAAGGCGAAACTCCCCGCGCTTTGACTGCAGGTAGCCGTCAAGGTGCGGCGGATGCACGCTTTTATAAGGGCTCCACTCCTCCATCGGCACGGGCTGGGCGCGCACATCAAAGGCCAGGCGACGGCCGGGCTCCCAGGCCGTGATGGGCTCAACGAAGGGGCCGGTCGAAAACTCGCAGTAGCGCACCGCGCCCACGCCTTCCCCTTGAAGCTCCGCGCGAATCGGATAAGCCACCCCGCTTTTCTGCACCCAGGCCGGCGGCGGCGCGAGCTCCGAGAAATGAATGACCTTATCCCAGACCTGCATCGGTGAGGCGTCGACCTCCACGCTGGTGGCCACCTCAATCAGCGGGGGCTCCGGGGCGTAGCGCTCCACCGCCGAAAAGAAAGGCAGGCAGAGCACAAGCCCCACCACCGCCGCCCTTCCGCGTCGGCTGTGCAGCAACACCGCGCGCCCCAGCGCCGCGCCCGCCCCGCTCATGATCAGCGTAATCGGCGCGGCCATCACCAGGCAGATGATGCCCTCGAGCGCAAAGAGCAAGATCGCCGCACAGCTCGCAATGACCGCAACCCAGGCCGTCCCCACCGTCGTCCGAAGCGGGCGCGTGGCGTGGCGGTTGGTCAGGTACGCGCAGACCACCCCGATCACAAAAGGCGTCGCAAAGAAGAGCGACCAACCGTAGCTCTGAAAACCAAAGATATTGAGGGCGAACATCGCCGCGGTCAGCCCCACTCCGAAGATCACGCTGAGCATCACCGAGCGCAGATCGGCCGGCACCACCTCCTCGCTCCTCGCCGGCTCCCAGCTCCCGCAGGTGGGCCGACTGGCCAGATAGAGGATGAAGAGCATGTTGAGCCCCGGCAGCAAAAACCCCAGGCCCACCCAGGGCGAAAGCCCCGCATCCGCAGCCCGCCGCACACTCATCGAGAGCCCCACCCAGGCAAAGGGAAGCGCGTAGAGCGCCATCGCCCACATCAAGGTGGGGCTGGCCAGCCCGTCGACCGCCTGAGCCCGGATGAAGAGCGCCGGCGAGAGGTAGGCCAGGGGGCTCCAGAGCGCCCCGGTGGTCGCGTAGACCAGCGTGCTGTCCAGCGCGTACTTCAAGAGCGCCAGCGCCACCCCCACCTTCACATAGGTGCGGCGATCCACGCTCGCCACCATCCCAAACATGCGCCGCGCCAACGACGCCTGCGCCTCAACCTGCTCGGCCATCCCGTGCTCCCTTTGCTAGAGCCGGGCCGCCACCGCGGACGCCCGGCGCTCTCATCACCATGGATGGAAGAGAGCCACACCGAGCGCCCGGGCGCAAGTTTCCTCAACGCTTCTGCGCGATCAGCCGCACCACCTCGGCCACCCCGCGGTGCCCATCGCCGGCGTTGAGTTCGGCCTGCTCCTCGCGCAGCACCTCAAGGGTCAGCCCCTCAAAATCCTCGCGCAGCGCCTCCGGCTCAAAGAGCATCGCCACATCCCCGGGGCCTCCGCTGGTGCGCCCCTTCTCACGCTGGCGCGGCGTAAAGCCCTCCAGCACCACCCAGCCCTCCTGGGCCACCGCGTCCGCCGCAGCCTGGTGCAACCCCGGCCGCAGCGCCGGTGGCACATGCACATAGGCCAGCACCACCGCATCAAAGGTGCGCCCTTCCAGCGCCTCGCTCGGCATCAGATCCTGAACCGTCTCCACCTCCACGCCCCGCTTCTCGGCCAGCCGCCGCGTCTTCTCCCCCCCCACCGCCGAGGGCTCCAGCGAGGTCACCCGGTAGCCCGCCTGCGCGAGCCCCACGCCATTTCGCCCCTCACCGTCGCCGACGCAGAGCACCGTGGCGCCGGGCTCAAGCCGCGCGCTCAACGCCTCCATCACAAAGGGGTTGGGCGCCTCCCCGTAGCGGTAATCTTCGCGGTCAAACATCTCATCCCAGAACGCGCCGGGATTAAACGATCCTTTCTCGGCCATGCCTCTACTCCTGATCCTGCGGGGTGATGGGGTCGTCGTATCCTCTGGCGCGGGCTCACTCAGCGCGCACCGTAGCGTACCCTGCCAACCCCCGGGCGCCCCGCTCTATTGCAACGCACTTGCATAACAGCCCCACACGCCCGCCCAACCTCCTCGCCAGACACGGGTTTTCACCCAACGCCCGAAGTCACCTCCCCGTCACCCACATCATTTGGATCCTCGGCGTGAACTTGCTAAAGAGGCTGCGTCGTCGCCCCCCGGCGCGATCCCATTCGACCCAGTCCCAACCTTCGGGAAGGAGAGCACGATGCAGCTTCGCCCCTCGCTCCTCATCTTAAGCCTTATCCTGAGCCTCAGCATCGCCTGCGGCGGAGACGACACCCCGGTGGCCGACCCCGACGCCGGCGATCTCACCGACGTCGACACCGACACCGACGATCCCGATGCCGGAGACACCGACACCGACGAGCCCGACGCCGAACCCGACGTCGAGCCCCGCGAAGGTCCGGTCATCGTCGTGCCCGAAGAGATCACCTTGAACGCCGCCGCCGGACAATCCGTCGAAGGCACCATCGAGGTCGAAAACCCCGGCACCCAGACCCTCATCGTCAACATCCTCTCGCCGAACAACGCCCTGCGCGTAAGCCCGGACTCCCTGGAGGTTGATGCGGGTGAGAGCGCCAACGTCGGCGTGCGAGCGAGCTGCCCGGAGACCGGCGGCGGTAACTTCGCCTCCGATCTTACGTTCAACACCAACGATCCCGAAAACCTCACCTTCCCCCTGACCGTGCGCCTGGTCTGCGGCGACGCGCTGCCGGGAAGCCTCAACGTCAGCGTGGAAGGCCTCGAAGAAGGCCTCGTCCCTGTGCTCACCCTGCGCGCCGAAGACGGCACCGAGACCCCGGTCGTCGGCGACGAAGTCGTCGAAGACCTGCAACCGGGCGACTACACCCTTATCGCCGACCCGGTCACCGAGGGACTTCGTACCTTCGTGGCCGAAGACCTGCCCCTGAGCATCAGCAGCGAGACCCAGACCGACGTCACCCTCACCTTTGAGCTCGTCACCGCCAGCTGGGAGCTCATCGTGGGCGGACTCCCCACAGGCGTCGATGCCAACATCACCATCAATGGCCCCGAAGACATCGGCCCGCTCACCGGCTCCGAGACCTTCACCAACCTGACCCCCGGAATCTATGAGCTGACCCCGGAGCCCGTCGAAGATGAGGGTGGCCGCGCCCTCTACCGCGGTCTGCCCACAGAAGTTGAGCTTGCCAGCGGCGACAACGACCCCACCACGCTCATCTACTCCCTGATGCTCGCCAGCCTCAATATCACCGTGGAAGGTCTGCCCACCGGCACCAACGCCGACATCACCACCACCGGCCCCGAAGGTTTTGAGACCACCATCACTGGCGACGAACAACTCACCGACCTCGTCCCCGGCGACTACACCCTCACTCCGGCCGATGTGACCGTGGGCGGCGTCACCTACAGCGCCACCGGCACCACCGTCGAGCTCATCAGCGAGCAAACCACCCCGGTGGTCATCACCTACGTCGCCCCCGCCACCACGCTCACCCTGAACTACGACCTGGGCGACGCCGGCACCTACACCCTGGAAGTCGTCGACGCCTCCGACACCGTCGTGGCCACCCGCACCTTGAGCGGCCAGGGCAGCGAGGCCATCGAAGTGCCCGCCGGAACCTACAGCGTGCGCGCCGCCACCGCCCCCACCGACCAGTGGGGCAACGACTTCTACCTCACCGGCGCCCGGGACGTGGTCGTCCCCGAGTCCAACATCGTCAGCGCCAGCGTTGAGGCGATCGAGCCCACGCTCGTCACCCGTACCGACGACGCCGGCCCGGGCTCGCTTCGCGAAGTCATCGGCCGCGTCAATGCCGACAGCGTGGTCACCTTCGCCCCGGGCGTCGATCAAATCGACGTCACCAGCGACCAGATCGAACTTGCCCGCAACATCTCCATCATCGGCAACGGCCGCGACACCACCATGATTGAGGGTGGCGCGCTGCGCATCTTCTCGGTGACCAACCCCGACGCGATTCTTCATTTCCAGAGCCTGACCATCCGCGGCGCCCGTGCCGGAGCCGACCAGGGCGGCGCCATCTACAACCAGGCCAACCTCACCCTCTTCGACGTGCATTTTGACGACAACCACGGCTCCAACGGCGGCGCACTCATGAATGCCCCCTCGGGCCACGTGACCGCCTACGAAGTCATCTTCACCAACAACCAGGCCACCCAGCGCGGTGGCGCCATCCACAACGCCGGCACCCTGAACATCGAAGACGCTCGCTTCTCCTCGAACAGCGCCCTGGTGCATGCCGGCGCCATCTACGCCCCCTTCAACGGCGGCATCTCCGACATCCCGCTGGCGCAAACCAACGTGAAGCAAGCCCTTTTTGAGCTCAACACAGCCCCCGACGGCGGCGCCATCTCGGTGAACAGCGTCCTCAACGTGGAGAACACCACCTTCGACGCCAACCTGGCCGAAGGCGACGGCGGCGCCATCCTGGTAAGCGCCAATGGCGCGGCGACCCTCAACTTCACCACCTTCGCCGGCAACGACGCCTCCCGCGGCGCGGCGGTGCTCCTCGACGGCAGCGCCACCTCCTCGCTTAAAACCTCGCGCTCCATCTTCGCCGGCAACACCATCGCCGGCGCCGCCGGTGCCCAGCTCGATCGCGTCTCCACCTCCAGCACCATCGTCTCCGGCGGCGACAACTTCATCAGCGCCGCCGACCTGGCCATCATCGACGAAGATGCCACCGACACCATCGGCCTCACCGCAAGCCCCCTTGCAAGCCCCCTGGGCACGCTGGCCGACAACGGCGGCTTCACCCGCACCATCGAGGTGGTTGAAGCCTCGCAGACCGACCTCTCCATCGCCGAGGCCCGCTGCCTCGACCTCGACGACGCGCCGCTGACCCTCGACCAGCGCGGCGAAGCGCGCCCCTTCGAAGGCCTCTGCACCATCGGCGCCTGGCAGCTCGCCCCGCCCTCGGGCCCCTTCACCGAGACCTTCGATACGCTGGAGCTTGTTGGAGACAGCTACCTCTCCGGAAGTTTCGTCGGCGTCAACGGCATCACCTGGGAGTACACCGGCGCGCGCAACGAAAATAACTTTCCCATCGACGGCAAGGGCGTGATCTTTAAAGAGACCGGCAACAACGTGCGCGCCACCATCCCCGGCGGCCTCAACGAAGTCTCCGTCGATTACCGAAAAGCCTTCACCGGTGGCGGAAACCGCCAGATTGAAATCCTCGTCAATGGCAACGTCGTCGCCACCAGCCCGGCTTTCGACGTCGCCAATGAAGTCTTCACCTTGAGCGTCGATAACCTCGGCGTTACTGGCGAGTTTACATTGGAAGTCCGCAACGCCCTGAACAAGCAGATCCTCATCGACAACATCACCTGGCAATAAGCCCCATAAAGGCTGAGCCTTTCCGAACAAAAAACGCCGGCGCCTTCCCCACCTTCGGGGGAGGCGCCGGCGTTTTTTTAGTTGCAATGCACGCTGCGACGCGCACACTGAACGCTCCACCTTCCATAGCGCCCGGCGCACCTTTTACGACCGCACCCTCGGAGTGATGATGTTGAAATCTCTGCCCCTCTTTGCCATCTCCGCCACCGCCCTGCTCGCCATCAGCGCCTGCGGCGAGGGCGAAGGCCCCGATGACGCCAACAACACCGACAGCCGCGCCCACGGGGTGGTCTGCGGCCAGACCGAAGACGGCCAGGAGCTCTTCTGTGCCAGTCAGGCTGGTGAGCGCACCTACCTGCGCAACGTCGCCTACGGCCTGATCCCCCCCGAAAGCAGCGACTCCGGTGACTGGGAGATGATGGTCTACGCGCGCAACGCCGGCGACGAGGCCTGTCCGGCAGACGGCGCCGCACCCACCGATCCTTATGCCACCATCGGCCCCTTCCGCTACAACGAGACGAACGGCCGCCCCCTGCTTCACGACGACGCCGCCATTGAGCTCACCCAGGACGGCGTGATGCGCCGCGGCACCTACAACGACCCCAACGTCGTGCTCAGCCTCGGCCGCCAGAACCCGGAGATGTGTACTGACGACTGCTACCAGCAGGGCGGCGGCCCGGAGTTTCGCGTCGTTGTGGCCATCTATTTCGAGGGCGACAACCTTGTCATGAGCGAAGACGCCTTCGCCGGCAGCATGGATATCCCCCACTGCCCTGAACTCGACCACCCCGGCAGCGGCCCGAGCTAACTCAAGCGCCCGCCTCAGAAATAGCCACGCGAAGGAGCAGGTCTTTGTCGCCGCGCCCCATCAAGATGGTGTGCTCAAAAGACGCACCCTGCTCCTTCGCAAGCTCCGCCCCCACCAGGGCGTCGAGCTTCTCGGCCAGCCGTTCCCCGGCGGCCGCCTCGCGCTTTGCCCCCCGCAACGCCACATAGATCATGCCCGGCTCACCGGGGTCGCAGCGCAGCTTAAACCCCTCAAATTCTTTGTACTTCTCGGAAATCACCCCGGCCACACTCTGGCCGACGCGTTGAAGTTGCTCGCTCATCACAGGCTCACGTTTTATGCGCTTAAGGGGGGCTGACAAGCCGGACAAAAGTAGGTGGAGCGACCTGCGACTTTCACCCGCTCAATCGCCTCCTCACACCTCGGGCACGCCTCCCCTTTGCGCCCGTAGACCTCAAAAATGTTCTCGCCGCCGGCCTCGTTCATATACGCGATCTCATCGGCCATGGAGCGCTCGATGACCTCGTCGAAGTAGCGCGGCATCTCCTCGACCAGCGCCTCCCACTGCGCCTGGCTGAGCTCCCCACAGCGCACCTCGGGAGGCAGCTGAAGACGCCAGAAAAGCTCGCTGATCGCGATGTTTCCCACCCCCGCCACAACCCCCTGGTTGAGCAGAGCGCTCTTGAGCTGGCGCGTATCGGAGGCGGCATCTCGGAGCTCATCCACCGTGATGTCGTGCGGCTCTTTGCCCATGCGTAAAAGGGCGTCGTAGCGCTCAAGCTTCCCCGGCGCGAGCACCTCGACATGCCCCAGCCGCCGCGAGTCTTTAAAGGTGAGCCAGCCCGCCTTATCCACCCGCCAGGCCAGCCTGGCAAAACGAGGCTCCGGCGTCGTCTCGCAGCTGATCTTGCCGGTCATGCGAAAATGAAACATCACCGCCCAGCCCCCCTCAAGCTCAGCCCACAGGTACTTTCCGCGCCGCCGCATCGCCACAAGCGGGCGCAGCATCGCCTCCTCCAGCTCCCGCTCGCTTCCCTTTTTCAGCACCTTCGCGTCCAGCAGGCGCACCTCAGCGGCGGCCTCCCCCTCCCACCAGCTCGCCACGTTGCGACGCGCAACCTCGACCTCCGCAAGCTCAGGCATCCATGGCCTCCTTTCCTCGGGACTTCGTCGCAGAAGCATCGTCGTAGCGCTCCGCCAGCCATTGCGCCATCGGCTCAAAGACCGCCTCTTTCGCGCCCCGCGAAATAAACAGGTCGGCGTGGGCGTGCGGGTAGCGCTGATCGCCCACCCGCACCACCCGGGTCTGCCGCGACCCGATATGATCGAGCACCGAGAGCGCCGCCTGCGGCGGCACAATCCCATCCTGATTGGCCAGCACACACATCATCGGCACGTCCACATCGTAGAGCGCCTGGCTGATGTTGAGCCCGTCCACCACAAGGTCGCGCGCTTTGAGCCAGTGCGCGATCTGCCGGGTGAGCCGCCGACTTGGATCATCGATCGTTTTGATCAGCTCATCGGCCGCGCTCATATCGATGATCTCGCTGTTCAGATAGAGCTGCAGCAACTTTGGAAAGCGCTTCGCCACCGGCAGCGCCAGCCTCGCCATCCGCCGCGTCCCCTTGATCGGCAGCGCCCCGGCCAACGTCGGCGACGAGAGCACCAGCCGCACCAGCGGATGCGACTGGTTCCACCGCAAAGGCCCCCCGATCGAAATCACCGAGCCCACCTGATGATCCTCGGGATGATGCCCCAGGTACGCATAGATCACCGTCGCCCCCAGGCTGCACCCCACAAGATCGATGGCATCCGGCGAGAGCAGACTCTCGGTCAGAGCCTTATCTCGCACGGCGGGGAGGTCGATGAGCGCGAGCTCCTTAAACCCATGATCTTCAACCCCGGGCCAGCGCCGCTTCGAGTCGCCCTGCCCCCGCAGGTTGGCCGTCCACACCTCAAAGCCCTCGTCCACCAGGTGGCTGACCATCGAGGTCCCGCCCGGGTGGTAGCTCAAAATAAAGGTGTTCATGCAGTAGCCCGGGATCATCATCACCGGGCGGCGCCCCTCAACCAGACGCTCGGGGTCCACAAAACGTTTGAGCTGCAAATCCCAGCCCTGGCCGTTGTTCAGCCGAAAAACATCAATGTGCATAGGGGGTACGTCGCGTGCAGGAGGGAGGTGGTGCAGACCCGGCGGCCGGGCCGTACGAAGGGGCACTCAGACCGCCGAGAAGTCGCAGCGGGCCGGCCCGAAGTCCGCATCAGCGGCACCTTCAAGCCGACCCGCCAGAGGTCTTACTCGTTATCTTTACGAAGCTTATCGAGCACCGAGGCATCCTCCAACGTGGAGGTATCCCCGCTCTGGCGACCGGCGGCGATGTCGGCCAGAAGTCGCCTCATGATCTTCCCACTTCGCGTCTTGGGCAAGCCGTCCGTGAAACGAATCTCCGCCGGCCGCGCCAGCGCCCCGATCTCCTGAACCACATGCTCGCTGAGCTCGGTGCGAAGCTGGTGCGCCAGCGTATCGGAAGGCTCACCGCCCTCCAGGGTCACAAAGGCCACAATGGCCTGCCCCTTGATATCGTCAGGACGCGGCACCACCGCCGCCTCAGTGACCTGCGGATGGCTCACAAGCGCGCTCTCGATCTCCATGGTGCCCAGACGGTGCCCGCTGACATTGATCACGTCATCGATGCGACCCATGATCCAGAAATACCCGTCTTCATCTTTGCGAGCGCCGTCACCGGCGAAGTAGATGCCCTCAAAGCGCCCGAAATACCCGGCCTTAAAACGCGCCTCATTCTTGTAGACGGTCCGAAGCATCGAGGGCCAGGGCTTCTTAATGACCAGAAAGCCCCCCTCATTATCGCCCACGTCATTGCCGTCCTTATCGACCACCGCCACGTCAATGCCCGGCAGGGGCCGCGTGCCACTTCCCGGTTTTGTGGGCGTCACGCCCGGCATCGGCGAAATCAAAATGCCGCCGGTCTCGGTCTGCCACCAGGTGTCCACAATCGGGCAGCGCTCCCCGCCGATCTTGCGGTGGTACCACATCCAGGCCTCCGGGTTGATGGGCTCCCCCACCGTCCCCAGAAGTCGCAAACTTGAGAGATCGTGGCGATCCACCCACTGCTCTCCCCACTTCATAAAGGCGCGAATCGCGGTGGGCGCCGTATAGAAGATGTTGACGGCGTGCCGCTCAATAATATCCCAGAATCGGTCGGGCTGCGGCCAGTTCGGCGCCCCCTCATACATCAGGCTCGTCGCCCCGTTCTGCAGAGGCCCGTACACAATGTAGCTATGCCCGGTGATCCAACCGATATCGGCGGTGCACCAGTAGGTGTCTTCTTCTTTAAGGTCGAAGATCCAGCGCGTGGTCAACTTCGTCCACAGCGCATAACCCGCCGTCGCATGCACCACGCCCTTGGGCGTCCCGGTGGTCCCGCTGGTGTAGAGGATGAAAAGCGGATGCTCCGCACCAAACGCCTCCGCCTCATGATGGGTCGACTCATCGTTGACCACGTCATGCCACCAGCGATCCCGGTTCTCAAACCAGCTCACCTCATTGCCACAACGCTTATACACCACCACGTCTTCGACCGTCGGGCAGCCCTCGGCCAGCGCCGCATCCACCTGCTCTTTGAGCGGCAACACCTTGCCCCGGCGATAGCCCCCGTCGGCGGTGATCACGAGCTTCGCCTCAGCATCCTCCACCCGGTCGCGAATCGCCGCCGCCGAGAACCCGCCAAAGATCACCGAATGCACCGCCCCGATGCGCGCGCACCCCAGCAGCGCAATCGCAAGCTCGGGCACCATCGGCATATAAATCGCCACCCGGTCCCCCTTGCCAATCCCCAGGCGCTTGAGCCCGTTGGCAAAACGGCACACCTCCGCATGCAGCTGCTGATACGTCAGCGTGCGCTTATCCCCGGGCTCCCCCTCCCAGATGATCGCCGCCTTATTCTTGCGCGAAGTCGTCAGATGCCGGTCCAGGCACTGCACGCTCATATTGAGCTCCCCGCCCTCAAACCAGCGCGCAAAAGGCGGCTCCCAGCTCAGCGTCTTCTCAAAAGGTTTTTCCCAGACCAGCTCCTCCTTCGCCAACCTGGCCCAGAACCCCTCCGGATCGGCCTTCGCCTCGGCGTAGAGCGCCTCAAGCCTGTCCGCATCCACATTGGCCTGCCCCGCAAACTCCGCCGGCGGCTCAAACGTACGATCTTCCTTAAGAACGCTCTCAATCTCAGACGTCGACACTCTTTCCTCCTGGCAAAGTCAGATCAAGCCCCGGTCGGGACCCTCCACAGGCAACAGCTACAACTTCGGTGGCACTAGAAATAACTCCCCAACCCCGACTTGGCCAGCGGGCTCCGAGGTTCGCGACGTGGTGAGGTGCTGCGGGCCGTCGGGGGTTTGCGTTTTGTGGTTAGGTGGTTGCGGGGCGCCGAGGTTCGCGCGCGTTGGGAGCTTTGTGGTTGGGTGGTTGTGGGGCGCCGGGGTTCGCGAGTGTTGGGAGCTTTGTGGTTGGGTGGTTGTGGGACGCCGGGGTTCGCGCGGGTGGGTCGATTCGAGTGGGCCTTCGGGGGTTTGCGTTTTGTGGTTGGGTGGTTGTGGGGCGCCGGGGTTCGCGAGTTCGGGAGGTGCTGCAGGCGCCGAGGTGCGCGCTTTGTGGTTGGGTGGTTGTGGGGCGCCGGGGTTCGCGCGGGTGGGTCGATTCGAGTGGGCCTTCGGGGGTTTGCTTTTTGTGGTTGGGTGGTTGTGGGGCGCCGGGGTTCGCGCAGTGGGTCGATTCGAGTGGGCCTTCGGGGGTTCACAGCTCGGACCGCATCGATCCAGCCGCGCCCCGCCAGACGCCCTCACGAATCGCCCCACATCGCGTACCCCCCAGGCCCCACAACCACCCAACAACCCAACCACCTAATACTGCTTGATTGATTCTTCCGATTTTGATTGCGGCCCTGGTCGAAGCCTGATCTAACGCGCTTATGGACATTTCAAACTTCACATCCTCGTGCGCAGATCTCGAATCCTTCTGCGATTTCGTCTTCAGCGACTGTTCGGGCAAGCCGCTCAGGGCCAACCTCGGGGCGTGCGTTGAGGCGCGGCTGTCGACGGCCAAACGAAAGACCCATCAGCCGGCGGGGATTCAACTGGCCGCGACGCC